>JBAUAY010000319.1:0-1754 GCA_049676235.1 Streptosporangiaceae bacterium | reverse complement strand
GATGCAGTATTACCTCATCGTCCTCGCCGGCCTGGTCGCGTCACTGGGGATCATCGCCTCGACCCTTCCGCTGCTGCAGCGGATTACCGGCCCCGAGGTCGCCAGGAACGAATGAGCACGCAGATGCACCGCCCAACGTGTCGGGCGGCGCATCTGCTTACCTTGGGCCGATGACTAGCAGCGTCCTACTCGTGACCAGCGTGATCACACTCGTTTGGGGCTGGTGACACGTTGGTTAACGGCGCCGGACTGGGGGATTGTGGTGGTGGTGGCGCTGGTTTTTGTCGGCACCTCCCTGCACGGCCTGACAACGAGTGTCCATGTGGTGGGGACGACGCAGTCCAGCCAGGCCGAGGCCCTGTACCGCCAGGCGCTGGGTGCGTCGGCCGGCCAGCGGCCGACCGACGTGATCGTGGTCAGCTCGAAGAGCTCCACCGTCAGCGACGGCAGCTTCCGGCAGTTCGTGGCCCGGCTGGCGGCTGAGGTCCGGACGGCTCCTGGCGTCACGCATGTGGCCACCGACCTGAGCGCTGGAAGCCAGTTCGTCTCATCCGGCCATCACGCAGCCCTGATCGCACTGCTGGCCGCGACCGACGCCGACATAAAGCCGGTGGTGAAAGACGTTCAGGCGGCAAACGGCAGCGGCGGGTTCGCGGTGGCCGTCACCGGCGACCACACGGTCGGGAACGACTTCACCACCCTGTCGGCGAGCGACCTGCGGCACGGCGAACTGGACTTCGGGCTACCGATCTCCATCGTGATCCTGCTGCTGGTGTTCGGCGCCGTGGTCGCCGGCGTGATGCCGGCGCTGATGGCTCTGCTGTCCATCATCGTGGGCCTGGGCATCGCCGCGCTGCTCGCCCAGGAGTTCAGCCTCTCGGTCTTCATCGTCAACATGATGACCGGAATGGGCCTGGCGCTCGGCATCGACTACTCGCTGTTCATCATCTCCCGCTTCCGGGAAGAACGCGGCCACGGCCACGGCAAGGAGGCAGCGATCCAGATCACCGGAGCCACCGCCAGCCGCGCCGTGCTCCTCAGCGGGAGCACTTTCGTGGTCGCCATGCTCGGCATGTTCCTGGTACCGGTCACCCTCCTTCGCAGCCTGGCCGCCGGCGCGGTGATCGTCGGACTCGTATCCGTCGCCGTCGCGCTGACCCTCCTGCCGGCGATGCTCAGCCTGACCGGTGATCGGGTGAACTCGCTGCCCCTGCCCATCGTGGGCAAGAACCTCGGGCGCTCCGACGCTGCCGAAGCCGGGATCTGGACAGCCGTGACCAGCAGGGTGATGCGCCGTCCAGCCGTGAGCCTGGTGCTGGCGGGAGGATTCATGGTCCTGGCGGCGGTACCGGCGCTCGGCCTGCACATCGGTCAAAGCGGAGTAACCACGCTGCCGGGCAACCTGACCGGGGAGTGGGATGACGCGATCGCCGAGCTTGAGGCAAGCTTCGAGCTGGCGGACGAGATCGGCTCGACCTATAACCACGTGTTCGCGCACGGCATCCTGTCCCTGATCAGCCTTCACCGCAACGACCTCAGCCGCGCCGAGGAGGCCGCCGCCGCCGCCCGGGATCTCGCCGGCTGGGGCTCCGGCTACCGCACGACCTGGGCCGCGCGCGCTCATCCTGGAGGCCGGCGGCGAGCTTGGACAGGCGCTCGCCACCATGACCGGCGCGTGGGACATGTGCGCCCGGCTGGGACTCTTGCTGGATTACCCGGCCGTCGGGGCCGATCTTGTCCGGCTCGCGCTGGCC
>JBAUAY010000318.1:0-9572 GCA_049676235.1 Streptosporangiaceae bacterium | reverse complement strand
CCCAGCGCCAGGAACATCGCCTTGGGCAGCTGGCGGGACGGCTTGGCCAGGTCCTTGGCGGTGAAGGTGATGATGCCGAAGCCCAGGAAGGCGAAGAAGGTCAGCGCCACGGACGAGATGATGTCCTGGAACGGCGGGTACCCGGAGAACGCCAGCAGCGACGGGTGAATGTTCACCAGCGTGACCACCGAGAAAAAGGCCAGGATCCCCAGCACCACATAGACGATCACCGTCTGCGCATTGGCCACCAGCCCGGACCCGGCGATGTTCAGCGCGGTCATCACCACGATGATCAGCGCCGCGAACACCTTGATCCAGGCGGTGTTCTCCCCGGCGAACGTCGAGGTGGCGTAGCTCCCGAACGAGACCGCCACCATCGCCGTCACGATCGCGTTGGCCATATAGGTCAGCCACGCGGTGATCCCGGTGAAGTGCCCGTTGCCGGTCGACTTCGCCACGTACTCCAGGAATCCCCCGGCCGACGGGTACCGGGCGCCCAGCTTCGCGAACGAATACCCCTGCAACCCCGCGACGACCCCGGCGAGCAGGAACGACAGCCACACCGCCGCCCCGGCCACCTCGCCGGCCGCGCCCAGCAGCGCGAAGATCCCCGCCCCCACCATCGCCCCGACACCGATGAACGCAGCCTGCCGCACCGACAGGTACTTTTTCTCCTGCGTCCCCGGCGGGGGGGCTGGCGTGGGGTCGCTGTCGTCCTTGCGCGATTCCTGTTTCATGATCCTGCCGTTCTCATGACTCCTCGGCCGCCCGCCGAGGGACGACGCTGGTGCCTGCCTGCCCGGCCACGATGTCGGTGATGTCGGCCAGCGAGCCGATCGCGGCTCTTTTGCCGGTCTTGGCCGCGAAGCGGGAGGCCGCCTCGACCTTGGGGCCCATGGACCCGGCCGCAAACTGGTAGTCGGCTAGTTCCTCCGGCGTGGCCCGGTCGAGCCGCCGCTGCTGTGGCGTGGCCCAGCCGACGTAGACTCCGTCCACGTCGGTGGCCATCACGAACAGGTCCGCAGCCACGTCCTCGGCCAGCAGTTCGCTAGCCAGGTCCTTGTCGATGACCGCCTCGACGCCCACCACCTCGCCAGACCCGGAGGAGGAGTACATGATGGGGATACCACCGCCACCGGCGCAGATGACCACGGCTCCCCGCTCGATCAGCCAGGAGATGGGCGCGATCTCCAGGATCTGGCGGGGCTGGGGGGACGGCACAACCCGCCGCCAAGCGGTGCCGTCCTGCTTGAACGCCCAGTCTTTCTCCGTGGCCAGCGCGTCGGCGGCCTCCTTGGCGTAGACCGGGCCGACGAACTTGGCCGGGCGGGTGAAGGCCGGGTCATCGGGGTCCACGGTGATCATAGTGAGCAGGGTGGCCACCTGCCGGTCCGGCGGCAGCAGGCTCCGCAGTTCCTGCTGGATCAGGTAACCGACGATGCCCTGGGTGCCCGCGTCCAAGACGTCCAGCGGGTACGGCTCGGCGTCGTGGTAGGACTCGGCCTGCAGCGACAGCAGACCCACCTGCGGGCCGTTGCCGTGCACGACCACGATGCTGTGCTCGGCGGCCAGTGGCGCGATCGCCTCGGCCGCGGTCCTAATGTTCCTGCGCTGGACCTCGGTGGTCATGGGGTCGCCGCGGCGTAGCAGCGCATTGCCGCCCAGCGCGATCACGATCCGCATCTCCAGACCTTCTCCGTCATCGCTCGGTCCTAGGCGGCCGGCAGTGACGCGTGACCGCTGTCTGGCCCGGCCCGGTTCGAGCCGGTGCCCAGATCCTGTGCGAGCGGTTTCGGAGTATCGTCACCCTCCCCAGGGTGATTCTGGGTAGTTGCCGCGCTGCTGCGCCGCACCGCCTCGGTGTCGAACTTGTTCGGGCCGAACCGCTGGGCCCGCGAGGCGGCCTCGGCGGAGCTGAGACCGACGTGGTCGCCCACCTTCTCCTCTTGGAGGACTCGATCGGTGCTCAGCGGGTGCCATACGGGTCCGTCGGCCCCCGGCATCAGGCCGGATGCGTGCACGGCGAGATAGACTCAGCCGTGGGTCTTAAGGCTGTGCCCGAAGATCGCCCCTCCGAGATTCTCCGGGAGCACCCGTGATAACGGAAGGTCCAGATCGCATCGAAGATCCGCATGATGCCACACCCAGCACGATGGCCGCGAACACTATCACCCTCCACCACGCCTATCATGGTGTTCCCTTCTCAGGTGCGGTATTTCCGTTCCTGTTCGACACGGTTATGCAGATTCTCCGAATCGCCTCGGGGCGTCTTCACCCTTCTAGGGGTGATTCCCGCGCGTCCCCATAGTCATGGATCACCTTCCGGGGTTGATGACGTAGGCACAGCTGTCAGGCATTCTGACGCATAAGTGAACTGCAAGTGAACTGGAAGTGAACTGCAAGACTTCAAGGCGTAATTTTTGTGATCACAGAGGGCCTTTGTCGTGAAGGTGAGGATGCCCGAAGCCGAGGAAGGCCAAGAAGGTCAGCGTCACGCCGGAGATGATGTCGCGGAATGGCGGGTAACGCACGGCGCCAGCGACGACGAATTCATGTCAGCGGGTGACCACCGCGAAAATGACGGGATTCCCAGCATGACATAGACGATGAGGTCTGCGAATTAGCGACGAGCTTCGACCCGACGATGTTGACGCCAGTCATAAGCACCGCGATGAGCGCGGCGAAGATCTTCGCCCAGACCTTGCTTTCCCTGGCGAAGAGGGCGCTGGCGTAGTTCCCGAACGACACGGCCGCCATCGCGGTCACGATGGCGTTCGCCACATAGGTCAGCCATGCGCTGACCCCGGTGGTGTGGCTGTCGCCGAACCCTCGGTCAGGTGCTCAAACAGGTCCGCGCGCGACGGGTACCGGGCCCTGAACTTGGCGAACGAGTAGCCCTGCAGATCCGCGATCACCCGGCGATGAGGAAATGACAGCCATGCCGTATCCAGATGCCCGAGATGCCGAGCGCGAGCTCATCCGCCGGACCGCCAAACGTGGTAAGGCCGGGCCCAATTCACCCCCCGGAGGGTGAGGAAGCCCGGGCGCGCCACGGACAGGATCAGATCACGTCACGTGATTAACGGCATCAGGACCAGGCAGGAAGGCTTCGGGGGCATGGATCACAAGATCATCAGGATTCTCGTCGCCGTCTGGGCTAGCACTCCTCCCTAGTGTCGCCTCAGTGACGGGCGAAAGGACACCCTACGAGAAAGGGGTCTGTCATGGCTGATTTGATTGCCAGCGGATATCCGGATGAGGCGACCGCGGAGGCCGCGGCCGATGAGGCGCGCCGGCTGGCCCAGGACCTGATCATCCAGCCCGATGCGATCGCGGTGATCACGCGGGACAACGACGGCAGCGGCACGGTCCTGAAGACCTCGCTGTCCAAGGAAGACGAGAAAGAACTCCAGGTCGCCCTGCACGGGAGCCAGACGGCCGCGCAACCGTCCGCATGAGCCCACACCGCAGGCGGCGCCTGCCGCCACGGAGCACCCAGGTTCGGGTCTCACAACAGCCGGGCCGATGACGGACGTAGGGTCAGTTCCGGCGCAGGATCGGTGGCGCTTTGTCCCGATGGCCGGGTGGATCCGCTCCTACGAGCGCCGCTGGCTCAAGGGTGATCTCATCGCCGGGGTCACCGTCGCTGCCCTGATCGTGCCGAAGAACCTCGGTTACGCCGGGATCGCCGGAATCCCGTTGCAGAATGGTCTGTATGCGGCGGCGGCCGGCGCGATCCTTTACGCGGTCTTCGGGACGAGTCGGCAGATCTCGACCGGGCCGAGCTCGGGATTGGCGGCAGTGGCCGCGAGTGCGGTCGCGGTGGCCGGGATCACCGGAGTCCAGGATGTGGCGTCCTTCGTGGCGATGATCACCCTCGTTTCCGGTGTGCTGTTCCTCCTCCTTGCGGTGCTCAAGATGGGGTGGATCGCACAGTTCCTGTCCCGTGCCGTGGTCACCGGCTTTCTGTTCGGTGCGGCGATCGACGTCGTGATCGGCGAGCTTCCCAAGCTCACGGGCACAAAGGTAACGGGCTCGAACCCGCTCCGGGAGCTGTGGTCCTGGTTCGGGACGCTCGGCGATGCCAGCCTGGTAACCGTGCTCGTCGGCGCAGCCGCGCTGATTGTGGTCTTCGGGTTGAGGGTGATCGCGCCGCGCATCCCCGGGGCCCTGGTTCTGGTCGTCGGCGGTCTGGTGGCGTCATGGCTTTTCGATCTCGGAGCGCACGGGGTGGCCCTGGTCGGTGAGGTGCCACGAGGGCTACCGGCCCCCCAAGTCCCCGACCTTCACCTGCTGGGCGATCACGCCAGCACGATCACGGCCGCCGCAGTAGCGCTGGTCCTCATCGGGTTCTCGCAGACCGCTGGTGACGCCAGGGCGTTCGCGGCCAAGCACCACTACCGCATTGACATCAACCAGGAATCGGCCGCTCAGGGCATCGCGAACGCCGGCGCTGGCCTATTCCAGGGGATGCCGGTCTCGACGAGCCTGTCCGCAAGCTCCCTAAACGACCACGCGGGCGCGCGCACCGGCCTGGCGTCTCTCACCTCCGGTGTGACCGTCTTGCTCACACTGGTGGTGCTAGCTCCGGTATTTTCGAAGCTGCCCAAGCCCGTGCTGGCCGCCCTGATCATCGAGGCCGTGGTCATGGGAATGATGGACGTGCCCGAGATGCGCCGCCTGGCCAGGGTGCAGCGCTTCGACTTCTGGATCGCGATCGCGGCGATCACCGCGACGCTCCTCGTCGGCGTGCTCGCCGGAGTGATAATCGGGATCGGGCTCTCGCTGATCTGGCTCATCTCCGTGGCCACGCGCCCCCACATGCCCCTTCTGGGACGGAAGCCAGGCACTCAGGCCTTCCGAGAACTGGACGAGCACCCCGGCGACGAGCAGTTCCCCGGGATCTCCGTCCTGCGGCTGGACGGCGGCCTGTTCTTCGCTACCTCGGACGCCCTGGAGGACCGGGTCCGGGAGGTCGCATTGTCCACGCCCGAGATCACCGGGATCGTGCTCGATTGCGAGGGAATCGACTTCATCGACTCGCAAGGGTCAGCGAAGATGGGCGAGATCCTCGAGCTTACTAGGCAAGGTGGCATGACCTTGCGGCTCGCTCGGGTGAAGCCAGCCGTCCGTGAGGTGCTCGAACGTGACGGCGTCCTGGACCGCATCGGCGCTGGCAAGACCCACGGGAACGTCGACCAGGCCGTGGAGGCCCAGATTCACGCAGAAAGAGGCAACCGTGCGGACGGATGATCAGCCCGGGCTGGGGTGGACGGTGGTTCTGCGGCGTCAGCCGGCCCGCATCGTTGAGGGCCGGGTGCATGGTGGCTATACCGATGCGTGGGAGCTGGTCTGCTGTGACTGCGGTGACCATCCCGAGCTGGATTGCCGCGACGTCTCGCCTGAACTCCAGCGGATCCGCGGGCCGTACTCGTTTGCGGCCGGCATCACGGCATACGGGAAGCACGTGAATCTGTACCACAGGCAGACGCCGACCTTCCAGCCAGGCCCGGCCGGTGCACCACGCCGACGGCCGGTCAGCTAACGCTGGCGAGGGTGAGGGAACGCGATGACTGACATGAGCGCGCCCAAGGCGGCCGCCGCGGCCCGGGCGATGTCGGTCTACCTGCAGGAAGTCAACCACTACAACGCGATCCAGACCGGCCTGATACTCACCCCGGCTCGGTCCTGGTCGCCGTCAAACTGCCCGAAGGAAGCCCCTTCGCCGTCGCCCTCACCATCATGCTTGTGATCGCCCTCATCGGCCTGGTCCTGGCCGTCCTCATCGCCCGCTAGGCAATCGAGGCCGCGCCAACACCAAGTCCGGGCCCGGACACGGCGACACCGGAACCGGCACCGTAGTGCTGGCCACGGCCGTCATCGCGGCAGACCATGCGCTGTCCGCGCCGGCCGCGCCGGCGGTCGGGGCATACGTCATCAGCTTCAGCGTTATCGCCAAGCGCGCCACCATCTCCCGCCAGCGGGCGGGTGAGCGGTACCGGCGCAGCGGGTTAGCCCGTGCGATGATTGGCTCGGCTCAGTCCTGGTGACCTCGCCCGAAGGGACGACCATGGCAGGCATCGCGGCAGGCGGCGGAGTCCAGCGCGGGCAGGCCGCGGAGGCCCTGGGGCGGCGCCGCGCCGCCGGCATATACGGCGCCATCATCACAGCGGCGATCCTCGACACCGCCGGGGGTCACCTGTCCACCACGGCGCTGGTGATCTCCGTCGTGGTCACGTTGCTGGTGTACTGGCTCGCTGAGGAGTACGCCGAGGTTCTGGGCGAGCAAGTTCAAGGGGGCCGCCTGCCCAGCAGGGCATCCATCTGGGGAGCGCTCGCCGCGACCTGGCCGATGGTCACCGCGTCCTACGCGCCGCTACTCGCGCTGGTACTGGCCCGGCTGGCCGGGGCATCTGCCCTCACCGCCGCCAACGTCGGGCTGGCCGCAGCGATCGTCCTGCTGACATTCCATGGATGGCTGGCCGCCCGAGCCGCCCGGCTGCGCAGCTGGCAGCTTTTCTTCGCCACGTCCATTGCGGCCGGGCTGGGGCTCGTGATGATTGCGCTCAAGGACTTCGTCCTGATCCACCTGCACTGAAGATAGGCCCTGGTCGGACTAGGGTTGCCATGCCGTTAACGTCGGCAGGGAAGGCTGGCTATGACAGCCGAGGAAGGAGAGGGAGGACAGAATGAGCACACAACCAACCGCCACGGCCGCCGGGACCATCGAGATCGGCGGCGACCTGACCGTCAACCGCCTCGGGTTCGGCGCGATGCGGATCACCGGGCGCGGGATCTGGGGCGAACCGCCCAGCCGGGATCAGGCCATCGCCACGCTGCGGCGGGTAGTGGAACTCGGCGTCAACTTCATCGACACTGCGGACTCTTACGGGCCCGAGGTCAGCGAGACGCTCATCGCCCAGGCGCTGCACCCGTACCCGGACGACCTGGTGATCGCGACCAAGGGCGGCCAGGTTCGGCCCGGCCCGAACCGCTGGGACCCCTCCGGGCGCCCGGAGCACCTGCGAGAGGCGTGCGAGGGCAGCCTGCGGCGGCTCCGGCTCGAGCAGATCCCGCTGTACCAGCTCCACCGGCTCGATCCGAAGGTCCCGCTGGCCGAGTCGGTCGGCGCGATCGCCAAGCTGAAGGACGAGGGTAAGATCCGCCACGTCGGCATCTCCAACGTGACGGAAGACGAGCTCCGCGAGGCCCAGCGGATCGTCCCGGTCGTGTCGATCCAGAACAGGTTCAACGTCACCGACCGGCAGTCGCAGTCGCTGATCGACCTGTGCGAGCAAGAGGATATGGTCTTCCTGCCCTGGGCGCCGATCCAGGCGAGCAGCAGAAGGGTGGCGGTGGCCGTGGCCGCCGAGAGGCGTGGCGTGACCGAGCGCCAGATCGCGCTGGCCTGGCTGCTGGCCATCTCGCCGGCCACTTTGCCGATTCCGGGTACCGGCTCGCCCGAGCACGCCGAGGAGAACGTCGCCGCCGCGGCCATCGAGCTGAGCCGTGACGAGCTCGAGGCGATCAGCAAGGGCGGGTTATCTCATCTTGGGAACGAACGTCCTCTGGCTAGCTATGAAGCTTCCTCAAAGCTGACTTCGCGGAAGGGGAGCACCGTGACGCCCTCAGTGGCGAGCTCTTGTTCAATCTGGGTGGAGATGACGGACGCTGGTTCGTTCTCGTCGTACGTGGCATGAGCGCCTGAGGCAAGGGTTGCCTGAAGATTCAGTTTCAGGACGCCTCGGCTGGACTCGGCCACGCAGTAGTTACTTTGCATCCCGGCGATGACGACCTCGGTTATTCCCTTGGCGGCAAGATCCTTGGCCAGCGTCGGATTAGCGGCGAACGTGTCGGGTTGGTCCTTCCTCACGGTCAGCTCGTCGGCGCTGACAGGGAAGACGAGCTGCCAGCCATCAGTGCCGGGCTCGTCGGGTTCGCCGGCGGGCCCATCGTTCTGGACATGGATCACGAGCGCACCCGCTTGGCGCGCTCGCAGCAGCAGGTCTTGCAGGGCTTGGCGGGTTGTCGCCGCCGAGGGAACCGGTGTCGGCGGCTCAAGCATGTTGCGCTGGACATCGATGAGCATCAGGGCCTTGGCCATACCTGCAATCCTGTCACAGGGCGGGATGCAGCGCAGATGGCCGCTGTGCCGGTCGTGGAGGTGCGGATATGGGTCGGCGGGCTAGCCGCCGATGATCATGCTGCTGATCTTGAACGTCGTCCCCTGCGGGATCAGGCCGAACCGGGTCATCGCGCTCACCACGCGCTGGAGTCGCGCCGGGTCAACCCCCAGCGGGAAGGTCGGCAGCGAGATGAACGCCGCGTCCTCCTTCTGGATGCCCAGGTACTGCTCGATGGCGGTTTCCACGGCGGCGCGGTTGGTGTCGGCGATTTCCTGCCCTTGGGACAGTGCCGTGGTGAACGCCTTCAGGGTATTGGGGTACTTCTTGGCCCACGCCGCTGTGACCGCGTAGCCCTGGATCGGGAAGTCCTGGGTCGAGCCCTGGTCGAGGTCGGCAAGTTCGGTGAGGCCTTTCGCCGCCTCGCCGAGGCTGACGAACGGTTCTGGGGCGAACGACGCGCTGATGGGACTCTTCGGAGCCGTCAGAACCGTCGCCACCGCTGGGAACGGCACGTTGTTGGCGAAGTGCACCTGGTTTAGCTTGAGGCCGTGCTCGAGGAGCAGGGAGTCGATCAGCAGGGTGCCGATGTCTTTCGGCGCGTTGACCGAGACGACCCTGTTCTTGAGCTGGCCAACCGTGCTTATCGCCGATCCACCCTTGACCAGCAGGGCCAGCACGTTCGGCTGCAGGAAGGAGGCCTCGGCGATGATGCGAAGGTCAGCCTTGGGCGTGCCGACGCCAAGCTGATCCTCGATGTAGGTGACGTAGTCCCCGGCGGTGATGTCGTATTTGCCTTGCTCCTGGCCGTTGACGAGGGTCTGCGTGGAGGGCGGTATCGCCGGCGTGGGCACGATCGTCACGTGCAGGCCCTGGCCGCGAACAGGCCCTGTGTCTGAGCGATATAGAGGCCGGCCGAGTCGATAGCCGGGAACGCGTCGACGACGATGTTCGTCTTCTCGAGGTTGAGCCGCGCGCCGCCGCCCGATCCGCCGGAAGAGCATCCTGCGGCCAGCATCGTGACGGCGATTGCCGACGCTACGAGCACATTCCGCGATTTCATCTTTGCTCCATCGGGCATGGCGGCGCCGCTGGCGACCCTGTGACCGGCTGGGCGAGCACCGCGATCGACAGCGGCCTCGAAATGCGTCACGGAACATCATATTGTTCCGCACCGTCCGTCACATGCCGAACGATATGACTTGCCCGAATCTCACGTCACCTTGTCATTGATACTAACTCTATGTGACTGATTTGGCGGTAAAGCCAGGTGGGCTGGGGACCAGAGCCAGCCTTCCCGCCTCGGCGGCCACGTCGGCCTGATTGTGTCCCCGCGCCACAAACCGTGTCACATACGACACTTTTACCACAAAAGGTGTTTCAACCAAGCCCGGCCCGCCTTACCGGCTCGTTGCGTGAGCGATCGGCGCCGAAGTTTGATTTGCTGGC
>JBAUAY010000317.1:0-1547 GCA_049676235.1 Streptosporangiaceae bacterium | reverse complement strand
AGCGGCCGTCAGCGCCGCGTCGACCGCCTCCAGCTCAGCGTCCCTGCCGATCATGACCGGGCACAATACCTGCGCCATCAGCCTAGTCTGACAGCAATCCTTCGATATCGGACAAAGGTCATCGGTTTCCCGGGCCGGGACCAGTTACGAGGTCAGCGCGGCCACGGCCGGCGTGTCAGCGGGTTCCGTTGATCGATCCGTAGACATCGGACCGTGCCACCGAGGTGGGCGGCGGGTTCAGTGGGCGGGCCCGCGGCTGAACTGATACGTCGTACGCACAATATTTTTGTGCGAACGAACATGAATGATGTAAGTTCAGAATCATGGATGCAGCGGCGCGGATCAACCAGCTCGTCGAGGCACTGCGGCTGCATGGCCGGGTCGACGTGGCGACGGCGGCCGCTGAGTTCGGTACCGCCGAGATGACGGTTCGGCGAGACCTTGATGTCCTGGTCGAGCGCGGAGTCGCACGACGGGTGCGTGGCGGTGCGATCAACCTGATGATGCGCGGCGAGGAGTTGCCGTTCGCCATGAGGGAGCTCGACGCCCTCGACACGAAGAAGCGCATCGCCAGCGATGTCGCGGGCCTGATTGCTGATGGCGAGGCGGTCGGGCTGGACAGCGGCACCACCGTCCTGGAAATCGCCCGCGTGCTGGCCGGCCGGCGGCTTACGGTCATGCCGCTGTCACTTCACGCCGCGATGGCGCTGGCTGGCTCGGCCTCGGTGCGCCTGATGATGCCGGGCGGCGAAACCCGCCCGGGCGAGCTGGCGATGGTCGGCCCGCTCGCCCTGGCCAGCATCGCGGGCCTGCGGTTCGACACGGTAGTGCTGGGCTGCTGCGGAATCTCCGCCGATGGCCACGTCATGGCTCACGATCTTGGTGATGCCGCGGCGAAGCAGGCGCTGTTCGCGGCGGGCGGGCGAAGGATCCTCGTCGCAGACGCTGCGAAGTTCGGGCGATCGGCCCTGGCGGTGGCCGGCCAGCTGGCCGCGTTCGACATCCTGGTGACCGACTCGTCCGCCCCGAGCGAGCCGCTCGCGCAGCTCGAGGCCGCCGGGGTGGAGGTTCGGCGTGTCTAGTCGCACGCTGGTGATGGCGCCCCGCGCCCGGTCGGCCCGAAGCCGATCGCCGCGCATCGCGGTAACGGCGGTGTTCGTGGCGCACGGACTGTTGTTTGCCTCGTGGACGGCGCATATCCCGCACGTCATGCGGCACCTCGGGCTGACTGACGGGACACTGGGCATCGCGCTGCTCGGGGCGCCGGTCGGATCGGTCACCGCGATGCTGCTGGCGTCGTACCTGATTCCGAAGCTAGGCAGCCGCCGGGTGGTCCAAATCGCCCTCGTTGGCTACTGCCTGACCGGGCCGCTGGTCGGTCTCACCGGCAGCCTGGCCGCCCTGTTCGGCGCACTTTTCATCTGGGGCGCGTTCCAGGGGACGCTTGACGTGGCCATGAACACCCAGGCAATCGCGGTGGAGCGAGCCGGCCGGCGCGTACTGATGTCGGGCCTGCACGGAAGCTGGAGCATCGGCTCATTTGCCGG
>JBAUAY010000316.1:0-8264 GCA_049676235.1 Streptosporangiaceae bacterium | reverse complement strand
TGCGGGACTGCGCCATCTCGCACGGCGTCGATGCGGCCCTCGGCGCGCGGGTGCCGGTCATCGCCGGGCGGGTCAGTCCGGTCGGCCTCGCATCTCACGTCAGCACCGCGATCAGGTCCAGGGTCTCGCGGGGAAGCTGGCTGTGCCAGCGGGAGGAACCCGGGTGGCTCGCCCCCGTCTACAAGTGGACGCTCGTCCTCGACGCGCTCAAATCGGCCGACAGGAAGATCCCGGGGGCCGGCCCGCACCCGCGGAGTTCGGAATGGGAGCGGACGTACGGGCAGGCGATTACGGGCGATACCTGTGCGCGCCAGGTGGGAACGGTGCAGCGCTGGTACGACGGCGCGCAGCGTGATGACTGGGAGGTGCGGGCCGTGGCGTTCGGCGTCGACAGCCCTTCCGACGTCGAGAAAGCCGTCGGTGCCCGCTCGGAAGACGACGATTTCGAGGAGCGCCTGACGGGCTACCTCGACCAGTTCGTCGACTGCCGCTGGCCGCGGCTGTACCTGACCGCCGACCCGCTCGGGGATCCCCCAGAGCAGCGGTAACTCAGGTGCCTTTCGGCACTCATGTGTAGTAGATGCTCGGAACGGACGGCAACGGGCCGGACTTGTCCCGGTGCAGGCCGGCACCGTCGGAGCGGCCGAGGAGCCACGCCATTAGCTCCGCTTCGGTCCCGTTGATCTGTTCGGCGTCGTGGCCGCCGATCTGGAACGAGCGGCCCGTGTCCGTCGCGTTTAGGTGCGCCGACAGCGGCGCCAACGCCCGCTCGGCGAGTCTATGGGCGATTCTGGGGAGCATGTCGCGGACAAACGCGGTCGGCCACCCGTCGGGTCCGTAGCCGAGATCCAAGTCCACATGGTGAATCAGCACCTCCCCGAGCCGGGAGTGCACGACGTGTTCCGCCGGGCTCTGTCCGCCAACGGTCCAGGTGACTACATGCTGCCAGTCTCCCGGCCGCATCGCCGCAGCCGCGCCGGCCAACGCGGCCGCCGTCGCGCCCACGTCAGCCACCAGCACCGCGGCGGGGCGGTTCGCTCCCTCCTCGATCGCCGCGGCCCGGGCCGCCACGCTCGGGTACTCATAGCTGGGAACCCCGGTCCGCGCCCAGCCGCGCAGCCGGGTGCCGCCCTCGGCGGTCCGGGCCAGATGGGTCAGCACATGCCCCCGGGTCCAGCCGGGCAGGAGAGAGGCCTGCCGCGTCTCATCCTCGGTGAGATTGCTGATGTTCGTGATCAGGTCGGCGGTGGCGTCAGCCAGGTTCTGCAGGTCATCATCGACAGACTGCACTCTTTGACGTTACCTGAGCGCCTCCCGGCCCAGCGGCCAGCACCGGATCGAGTGGCCACACCTCAGTTTCGTGACCAGATGACTGGCTAGGTGTCCTTAGTTTTCCACAGCGAAATCCACAGAAGTGCGCATCGATTTGCCAGTCGCACTCTGCCTACTGGGGCGTTGCGTAAAGAGTTATCCACAATGCGTGCTTGTGGAGAACGCCGCTCAGGTCACCGGCAACAGTTCGGGGAGCCGTCCGGACGATGCCGCTGATACCGAACGCCAGCCCCATCGGCCGGAAACGCAGAGCCAGACGAACGCCACGGCGGCCAGGAGGCGGACGGTCGGCGTGAGCCACGTTCCGTTGAACTGGCCGAGGTCATAGAGCCAGTGTGATTCGACCGGACTCTGGATGGCCTGGGTGTAGATGGTCGCGCCCGCCAGCAGGCGGATCAGGACCACCCAGTCCAGCCGGGACGCCGAGTACAGCGCGAGCAGGCCGATGGCCATCACGTCGTACCAGGGTCGCTGGAACGCCGTGACGAAGAGCCACGCCAGGCTCAGGGCTAGGGCCGGGGCGACGGCCGGCAGGCCGGGGGTCCGGTCCGGGAGGCGCACAAGCGCCAGCAGCGCGACCCCCGCGAACAGCAGATAGGCGATCAGTTCGAGGTGTGGCGGGGCGCTTGACACGCTGAACTGGGTATAGCCGAGTACCGGCCGCCAGAAGAGCTGGTACATCGTGTCCCAGGTAATACCCGTGCTCCGGGTGACGAGCACGTTGATCGCCGGGGTGCCGGCCGCCAGGTAGGCCGGGATGACCGCCACTCCGAAGCCGACCGCGGCGGCCGTGAAGGCCTTGAGCGACCTGCGGCAAGCCCAGGCGACAGCCAGGCCGAACAGGGCGTACTCCACCTTGGTGTCAACCGCCACGCCGATCAGCAGGCCGGCCAGGACCGCCCCGCCGACGGGGATCTCCGCCTGCGCCCTGCTCTCCCCCCGCGGGCCGCTCTCTCCTTGCGGGGTGCGGGCCCGGAGCGCCGCGATTCCCAGCAGCCCGAACACTACGGCTAGCCCGTCGATGTGGCCGCTCGCGACGATCTCCCACAGCAGCAGCGGGTTCACTGACCACAGCAAATGGGCCCGCAGCCGCATCTCGGGGTCGGAACGGAGCAGGCGGTCCAGGGCCAGGATCACCGCCCCGAAGGCGATCGCTTCCTCCAGCTTCAGCCAGAACGTGATGCGGGCCAGCGATGTCCCGCCAAGCTCGGCCGCGCCCCATTCCGCCGCGGTGGCCGCGGGCCCGTACACGGACACCGCGTTCGCCCAGCTAGAAGGGATCTCGCCGAAGGGTATCTGCCTGCCGACCGGATCGCCGGTCCGCGCCAGCTGCAGCGGGGTCATGACGTATGGACTGTGCCCGATCACCGCCGTGCGGCCGCCGGCGGCATATGAGATCGCATCCGTCGAGCCGGCGGGCGGGAGCACGGTAAGCACCGCTACGGCCAGGAACGCGGCCGCGATGATCGGCCGAACCGGCGGGCGTGCCCCTCGGGCCACGGCGACCAAGCCGGCGATGACTCCGGCGCAGCCCAGCGCCATCGCGGACCAGAGCGATACCGTCACGAACGTGGCCGTAAGGTGCAACGCATGCCACCACGGGGGACCGCCCACCCAGCGCATGGCGGGCACCGAGACGTTCGGGCCCGCAGCCGAGATCGCGATCATGACCAGCGTCGAGGCCGCGATGGCGGCCGCCGCGAGCCAGCCGGTCAGACGGATGAGTCCGGGCGCGGCCGGACGGTTCACCCGGGCCGTGCTCGTCGCTTCGACCCCGTCCTTGTCACGCACCAAGTTGCCCGTCTACTGGTCATGGTCATGGCTGCCGCACTCGCGGGTCCGTGACTAGACGGTACCGGATCATGCCCACGGCGGTCCTGACTCAGGCTTCAATGCCGCCCGGACCGGTGAAAGCCCTGACCAGTGACGGCAGGGACACCCGTGGCGGAGACGGAAACGCCCGCGGACTGCCGTCGCGCCGCCGCCTCTGGCGATTCAGCGTGGCGATCAGCGCCGCGGGCGCCTCTTTCGTTAGTTCGGGACGTGGACGCCCCGCGCCGTCCCGTTACATGCCGGGCGTCGTAACCCGCCCGTTCACGTCCGAACCCGCGGCCGCATCACTTACGGAGTCTCCGGCCTGTGTGCCCCGTTCGTCCTCGGACGACTCGGTGGCGTTCTTGGCCTCCGCGGTGGCACTGGCGTATCGACGCCGCATGGTGACGGCAGCCCCGGCGCCGGCCGCGGCCACCGCTACGCCGACTCCGAGCAGCAAGCGCCAGTCCAGCAGCCTCCGGATACCGGTCCGCTTCGTTCCGCTGGGCCTGACCTGGGCAGCGGTAGACCGCAGGGCCGATGACACCTTCGGGGCGACGGCGGTGTCGACGGCCTCCGCAGCGTCCTCCAGACGTGGCGCGGCCCACTCCCGTGCGCCCAGAACGGCGTCCTCCACACGTGGCGCGGCCCACTCCTTTGCGCCCTGAACGCCCTGGCGGACTCCCTGAACCGCTGTTGTTCCCGCCCGCTTTCCCACCGGGATAGCCTGCGCGGCGGCGTCCTTGGCGCGTGCGCCGATCGCGGCCGCCCCGTTGGTGGTGCGGTTGGTATTGATAAGGGACACAGTAAACCTCCCGAGCGTGATCTCGCTATCACAGGCTTCCCGGCTGTGCTGGGTTCAATCATCGCGCGCTACCGGTACGGTGATGACTGGAGGAAATTTACAACGACGAAATGTCCGGCCATTTAGCTGGCTGGACGAGGAGTCAACCGCATGACAGACACGCTGACCGCGACGCTGCACACGAATCAGGGCCCGGTGGTCGTACGCCTTTTCCCTGATCACGCGCCAAAGACGGTACGCAACTTCGTGGAACTGGCCGAGGGTGGCAGACAGTGGACGGACCCGCGTACCGGACGGGCCACCACGGACAAGCTGTACGACGGGACGATTTTCCACCGCGTCATCCCCGACTTCATGATCCAGGGCGGGGACCCGCTCGGATCCGGCCGGGGCGGCCCCGGCTACAAGTTCGCCGACGAAATCCACCCGGACCTCGCGTTCGACCGGCCGTACCTGCTGGCCATGGCGAACGCCGGACCCGGCACCAACGGCTCGCAGTTTTTCATCACGGTCGTGCCGACGCCCTGGCTGAACGGCAAGCACACCATCTTCGGTGAGGTCATCGAGGGTGCCGACGTGGTTGACGTGATCACCCGGGTCAAGACGGGCAGCCAGGACAGGCCAGTGGAGGACGTGACCATCGAGTCGGTCACGGTAGAACGCGGCAACGGCGCTTCTAGCTGATTGGACCAAGCCGTGAGCACGCCCAGCGATTCCGGATCGGGCGGACAGAACCGGCCGGACGGGGTCGCGCCGGGGCCTGGTGGGGACCCGGAAGTCCCGACCTGTTACCGCCATGCCGGCAAGGAAACGTACGTCTCCTGTGTCCGGTGCGGGCGCTACGCGTGCCCTGACTGCATGCGCTCGGCCTCGGTCGGCCAGCAGTGCGTGGAGTGCGTGGGCGAGGGCTCGCGGAGCACTCGCCAGGCCAGGACCACCTTCGGCGGCCGCCCGGCCGCGGGGGCCGTCGTCACCTGGACGCTGGTCGCGATCAATGTCGCGGTGTTCCTGGTTGCCTGGGTACGCCCGGGCATCGTCAACGACCTGGAGATGCTCGGGTACGCCAGGTACACGCAGACTGGCCCGATCCACGGGGTGGCGGCGGGTGAGTGGTACCGGCTGATCACGTCTGCGTTCGTGGTCCCGGGTGCCGGCCTGAGCGGCCTGGGATTCGTGGACATCCTGTTCAACATGTGGGCGCTGATCTTCGTGGGGCCCGCGCTCGAGGGCCTCCTCGGCCGGGCCCGCTTCCTCGCGGTATACCTGCTCAGCGCCGTCGGCGGCGCGGTGCTGTACTACTTCCTCGCACCGCCGTACGCCGCCGCGGCAGGCGCCTCGGGCGCCATCTACGGGCTGTTCGGGGCGTGGTTCGTGGTGTCCAGGCGACTACGCGTCGACACTCGCGGGATCGTCATGCTGATCGCCATCAACCTGGCTCTCAGCTTCTTCTTCCGCAGCGCCATCGCCTGGCAGGACCATATCGGCGGGCTGCTCACCGGTGCGCTGCTCACCGCCGCCTATGCGTACGCGCCCCGCAAGAACCGCACCGTCATCCAGGTGGCCGCCACCGTCTTGGTCGTGGCTCTGATCGCGGTTGCAGTCCTGGTCAGGAACGGCCAGCTCACCAGCGGCGGCCTTTAGGGGCGGGCAGATCTAGGGTGGGGCAGGCCCGGAGGTCCTTGGGTCAGCGCCACCGGGTGGACAAGGTGACGCCCGCGATGATGAACGCGAAGCCCACTACGAGGTTCCATGCCCCCAGGCTGGATATGCCGGGTACCGAACCATTCGAGAGGTAGTACGTCACGATCCAGGCGAGGCCGACGACCAGGCAGACCACGATGGTCGGACCGACCCATGGCGCACTGACCTTCCTCCGCGCCGTCTTCGGCGGCGGAGGCGTGTAGACCGTCCTCTTGCGGACGCGTGACTTGGGCACGACGGCCTCCTGCGTAGCAAACCTGGCGAGGCAAACCCGCGATCAATCCCTGCGATGCGGACCTAAGCGTATCCGCTCCCCGACGTAGTCCGCGCGATCCTCGTTTCCCGAATACCTCCGGCTTGACGGTTAGGACCTCAGAACCCGTTGCCGCCGCCGCCGCTGGCGGGCGGGGAGCCCGGGGCCTGCGGGGAGCCCGGGGCGGACGGAGACCCGGTCGGAGACGCGCCGTTCTGCACGTAGATGGTGACCGTGGAGCCCTTCGCCGCGCTGCCGTTTCCGGGCACCTGGTTGAAGACCGTTCCGTTGGTGAACTGGGCTGGCCCCGACCCCTGCTGGACGCTGACCTGGAAGCCGGCCTGGGTCAGGATCTGGTTGGCGGTCGCCTGGGAATCACCGACGACGGACGGCACCGTAATCGCGCCACCGGAAACGGTGATGGTCACCGTGGAGCCCGGCGCGGCCGTGCCCTGGCTTGGACTCTGGGCGGTCACCTGGCCGAGCGGCGCGGACGAGGTTGGGTCGTTCTTGACGGCGGCCTTGAAGCCCGCATTCTGCAGCGCGGACTCGGCCGCGGCCTCCTGCTGGCCGACCACATTCGGCACGGCGACGGGCGCCGCTCCCTTGGAGACGAACAGGGTCACCAGGGTATTCGCCGGAACGTTGTTGCCCTGCTGGGGGTTGGAGTTGATCACCAGGCCCTGCTTGACGCTGGACGAAGCCTGGTCGACCACGGTAGAGCGCAGGTGCTGGGCCTGGATCTGCTGTTGCGCCTGCGCGACAGTCTCGCCGTTCACCAGCGGCACCGCGTAAGTCTTGCCGCCTCCGGCGAGCAGGTAGTAGGCCACGCCGGCGACCACGCCGACCACGACTACTAGGCCGAGAACCCACGGAATCCAGCGGCGGGTCCCGCCGCCACGCCCGCCCTGGTCATAGCCCTGACCCGTGTAGTCATAGTCCTCTACCGGCGGGATCTGCGATGTAGCGCCGCCCATCGTGCCTGCGCCCATCCGCTGGGTCTGCGGGTACATGTCGAGCCTGGTCGGCGGGGCCGCCGCCACCGGCATGCCGGAGGCGGCGCGCTGCAGGTCGGCGCGCATGTCCGCGGCGGTCTGGTACCGGTCCCCGGGCGACTTGGCCAGCGCCTTCAGCACGATTGCGTCCGCCCACGCCGGGACGTCGGGGTCCACCCGGGACGGCGGTACCGGGTTCTCCCTGACGTGCTGGTAGGCAATGGCAACCGGCGAGTCGCCGGTGAACGGGGGCCGGCCGGTCAGCAGCTCGTACAGCAGGCAGCCGGTCGAGTACAGGTCACTGCGGGAATCGACCCGCTCGCCCCGGGCCTGCTCCGGCGACAGGTACTGCGCAGTGCCGATCACCTGGGCCGTCTGGGTCATCGTAGCCTGGGCGTCGCTCATCGCCCGCGCGATGCCGAAGTCCATGACCTTGACGTCACCCTTGCGGGTCACCATCACGTTGCCCGGCTTGATATCGCGATGCACGATGCCGGCCTGGTGGCTGTAGTCCAGGGCGCGCAGGACCCCGTCGATGATCTCCAGTGACCGCTCCGGCAGCAGCCGGTGACCTTCCTGCAGCAGGTCACGCACCGTGCGGCCGTCCACGTACTCCATGACGATGTACGGCACCGGGAGACCGGTGACCATGTCCTCGCCGGTGTCGTAGACCGCCACGATGGACGGATGGTTCAGCGAGGCCGCCGACTGTGCCTCGCGGCGGAACCTAGCCTGGAAAATCTGGTCCCTGGCGAGGTCGGCGCGTAGCGTCTTGATCGCGACGATCCGGTCAAGCCGGATGTCACGTGCCCGGTACACCTCGGCCATGCCGCCGCGGCCGACCACGCCATCGAGCTCGTAGCGGCCGCCGAGTAGACGGGGCTGTGTCATATCTCGCACTGTGCCAAACCACCCTGCGTTTTTTCTAGTGTCTCTTTGGCGTCGATGTAGGAGGCGACGGCGACGGGCTCGTCGGGCTCGGTGAGCTCGTCGGGCTCGGTGAGCTCGTCGGGCTCGGTGAGCTGCTCGCCGACGGTGACGGGCTCACCGTCGGCGACACCGTCTGGGACGGTGTCGGTTGAGCGGATTTCGTCGGCTTAGGGGTGCCGGTCGGGTCAGGCGACGTGGGCGGCTGTTGCTGTTGCCTGACCAGGGTCGGACTCGGCGTCGGACTGGGCTTCTGGCTGGCGCGATGCGAAGGCGTGGGGGTGGGGGAGCTCAGGTGCTGCGTCGTGTTGCTGCCCGCGTCCCCGCCGGCCCGGCCGGAGGGATGGCCGGTCAGATACAGGCCGGTTGCCACCGCGGCGGCGCACAGGATCGCGGCCGACCCGGCCGCCACCAGCTGGGGGCGCCGGCTGGTGCGGTG
>JBAUAY010000315.1:0-2884 GCA_049676235.1 Streptosporangiaceae bacterium | reverse complement strand
ATGACGTAGAGCGCCTCCTCCGGTGTCAGCCGGTAGTTCAGCGGCACGGCGACCGCGCCGATCTTCCTGGTGGCGTTCATGACCGCCACGACCTCGGGCGAGTTCGGCCCGCACCACAGGACCTTCTGACCTGGCCCGACCCCTAGCGAGAGCAGCAGGTTCGCCACCCGGTTGGACTGCGCCTCAAGCTCGGCGTACGTCCACATAACGACGGTCCCGTCCGGCTTGTCGTCGATGACGCCAGGCTTGTCTGGCTGGCTCTGGGCGTAGATCGAAAGGATGTCCGGCATCGCACCTATCCCTCATGGCCGCAGTCGGTGGTACTGGCGGTTGACCGTATCCGCCTATGGTCAATTTACGGAACCGGCATCGATCGGTAAATCCTGCCTGGCGTCAATCACCATGCCTCGCCGAGCATCCGGCCGGTTACCTCCCCGAGCTTGGCGCGGAACTGCCGGTCGTAGGCCTCCGGCAGGGCACGTGAGGTCCTGATCCCGTCGAAGAATTGCCCGGTAACCCCATCGAAGGCCGGATCGGTGATGAGCCGCATGGTTGCCTCACCGCCGTCTTGGACCGTGGAGACCGGGGTGATGCCACCTTCCCTGACCATCGCGGTGTTCATGAAGGTCGCCGGGTGCAAGCAGTTCACCGTGACCGCGGCCGCGTCAAGCTCACCGGCTAGGTCGAAGGTGAATGCGGCCAGCGCGAGTTTCGACCTGCGATAGGCGTCCACCCCGTTGTACCCGTGCTCGAACTCGGCATCGGCGGGGTCGAACGCGACCTGGCCGAGCGAGCCCACGTTGACGACCCTGGACGGTGCCGATGCGGCCAGCAGCGGCACGAGCAGCCTGGTGAGTAGCACCGGCGCGAGATAGTTGACGGCGAACCGCAGCTCGTGGCCGTCCGCGCTCACCTGCCGCACCTCGCCGGGCGCGCCGAAGCCGATCCCGGCGTTGTTCACCAGGACATCAAGCTGCGGCACCTCCGCGCTGACCAGGCGCGCAAGTTCCCGCACATCGCCGAGCCGGGCCAGATCAGCGACAAGTCCCCGCGCGCCGCCGCCAAGCTCCGCACAAGAATCGGCCACCCGCACCGGATCGCGTCCGTGGGCAAGTACCTGCCAGCCTGAACTAGCAAGCTCCGTGGCCAGGTAACGGCCGAGCCCGGAGGTGGCACCGGTGATCAGCACGGTAGGCGGGGCGTCAGCCATCTGTCCTCCAGCACGATAACATCGGCACCGGCTGCCTCCGGGCGGGCAGCAGCTACACCTGAGCCTAAAGCAGAACCGCTGCCGGAGCAGGCTCGACCTCGGCCAGCCGGTGGCAGCATGGTGCACATGGGAATGCCTTACCGGGTGGTCATCATCGGTGCCGGATTCGGCGGGATCGGCATGGCGATCGCGCTCAAGCAGGCGGGCATCGACGACTTCGTCGTGCTGGACCGGGCCGATGACCTTGGCGGAACGTGGCGCGACAACAGTTATCCGGGCCTGGCCTGCGACGTGCCGTCGCACTTGTACTCGTTCTCGTTCCGGCCCTGGCCCTGGAGCCGGCGCTTCCCGCCGCGCGAGGAGATCCTGGCTTACCTGCACGCGCTGGTCGCCGAGCACGGCCTTGGCCCGCACCTCCGCTTCGGCTGCGGGGTGGAGGCGGCCGAGTTCGACGAACGCCGCGCGGTCTGGAACCTCACCGTCGACGATGGCGGCACACTGCAGGCGGCCGCGGTCGTCTGCGCGGTCGGCCAGCTCGGCCGCCCCGCCCTGCCCGACATCGCCGGCCGGGACGGGTTCGCCGGCCCCACATGGCACTCCGCCCGCTGGAACCACGATGTCGACCTGGCAGGCCGGCGGGTGGCTGTCGTCGGCACCGGGGCCAGCGCCATCCAGTTCGTGCCCGAGATCGCCAAGGTCGCCGGCCAGGTCGATGTCTACCAGCGCAGCGCGCCGTATGTGCTGCCCAAGGCCGACCGGCCGTACCGTGACGCCGAGCAGGCGCTGTTCGACCGGCTGCCGGTGGTGCGCAAGGCCGACCGGCTGCGCATCTTCCTCTATGGCGAGCTGCTCACCAGCGGCTTTGTCCTGTCGCCGAAACTGCTGGCCGCGCCGATGCAGCTGTGGCGCCGCCAGCTCCGCACGCAGATTGCCGATCCTGAGCTGCGCGCCAAGTGCGTCCCCGACTACGTGATGGGCTGCAAGCGGGTGGTGTTCTCCAACGACTGGTACCCGGCACTGGCGCGGCCGAGCGTCGAGCTGGTCACGGACCGGATCGAGCGGATCGTCCCGGACGGGGTGGTCACCGCCGACGGCACCACCCGCACCGCGGACGTGATCATCTACGGCACTGGCTTCAAGGCGGTGGAGTTCCTCGCGCCGATGCTGGTGTCCGGCCTGGGTGGCAGGCGGCTGCGGGACGCCTGGCAGGACGGGCCGCAGGCTTACCTCGGCATCACGGTTTCCGGGTTCCCGAACTTCTTCATGCTCTACGGGCCGAACACCAACCTCGGCGGCAATTCGATCATCTACATGCTCGAAGGCCAGATCGGCTACGCGCTCGGCGCGATCCAGGCGCTCGAGGCCGAGCGCCTGGCCTGGCTTGACGTGCGCCCCGAGGTGCAGCACGCGTTCCGCTCCTGGGTGCAATCGGCCAGCCGGACGTCGGTGTGGGAGAGCGGCTGTCACAGCTGGTATACGACCGGCGGGCGCAACACCAACAACTGGCCCGACCATACGTTCTTGTACCGGCACCGGGTCCGGCGCTTTGACCTGGCCGCCTACCGGGTCATGCCGGAACAGCCGGCCATGGCCGGCCCGGGCGCGGCATGACCGCCCGCCGCGCTCGCCGGGGGCTGCGCCTGCCGCCTGCGGTCATGCGCCTCGGGGTACGGC
>JBAUAY010000314.1:0-2879 GCA_049676235.1 Streptosporangiaceae bacterium | reverse complement strand
TGCTCGGTTCCCGGCACCTGCTCCAGGCGGCCGTGACGGCCCGGGCGCCGAGCGCCCTGGTGCTTCGCGCCGGAGCACAGGTCGACCTTGCCCATGCCGCCTCGATGCTCGCGCTTGGTGCCGTCGGTCGGCCTCTGCGCCGTGCCCAGCTAGCGGACGGGCTGGTCGCCGCCGTCTTCGCCGCGCTGGGCGCGGCTGGCGCCGCGGCCCGGCGGCACGGAGCGGTTTGCGTCGCCTTTCCAGGGGCAGCTCAAGGGGAATCTTCAACAGCGCAATGAGAGGAATTACTCATGTATATCGGTATCGGGACGGTCGTTCTTATCGTGATCATCGTTGTTATCGTCTTGGCCCTGCGGAGGTAGCGAGTCCGCGACAGGCGAGGACGCCGCGATCTAATCGTCGGCGTCCACGCCACGCGCAGTGTTCTTCCGCGTCCCCGGTGTTCTCCCGCGCCCTCAACTCGATGCATCGGGTCGATGCAAACTCAGAATGCGCTGATTGCTGAGAGGAGAGCAATTGAGATCTCAGCACGGTCTTCACTATCCAGCACACTCAGGCACGCCATCAGCGTGCGACTCAGCGTAAAGCTTGACGAGATCCTCCTGGCCATACCCGGCACTGACCATGCTTTGCTTACCCTTGAGCACGCCTCCGACGACGAATTGCCCGCCGCCGCCAGCCAGTATCGAACCACCAGCATCGAACCATTCGCCGGCAGCTGAGTCAGCCGCTCCTCGGCTCGCAGTTGCCGCAGTAGCCCGCCGAAACTCAGCGCAGCCTGCTCCGCCACCCGCCCAGCCCCCTGATCATGGCGCATGCCGCAGGTTGTCATGTGTGGCGATCACGCATGACACGGACCCGGTCCGGAAACAGGCGTCGGCGCGTGTATCTCCGGGCAGGCGCTGAAGCTAGCCGGCCGACCGGGCGAAGACCTTGCGGTCGGCGCTGGGACCGGCGCCTGTTCTCCACACTCTCTTGTCGCGTGATCAGACCACAGTGCTCTCCGATCGACCGGCGCGTTTGCGCCGATCAGGAGCGCCGGCAACCGGCGTAATCCCGTGGCTCATCCTGTGGCTCATCCTGTGGGCCCGTACGTGTGGTGACCATCGGGCCCTCCGGCGACGGTGGAACCAGCCGACGGCCGGAGCTTCCCGGCTAGTTCCGGACAGACAGGAGAATCAGATCATGACCGCTGAGGCACGCAGCGCCGCGGCACCCGACCAGGCGAGGTCCCTGGCTGCCGTCGCAGATCCCCCCAGGCAGCTCCGGCGCGGTGAGCACACCAGCCGCAGCCACCGTCCACCGGCGAGAACGAGCACTGACCCGGTGCGCGATGACTCGGTGGTCACTGACCTGGTGACCCGCGCCGGAAACGGCGACAGGCAGGCCTGGGACGCGCTCGTCGAGCGGTACGCCCCGCTGATCTGGTCCATCTGCCGTAGGCACCGGCTGGCCGACGCCGACGCCGAGGACGTCGGCCAGAGCGTTTGGCTGCAGTTGGTGGACCAGCTGGACCGGGTCCGCGATCCGGCCGCGCTTCCTGGCTGGCTGGCCACCGTGACCCGGCGCGAGTGCCTCCGCGTCCTGCGTGCGGTGCGGGCACCACTGGCGGCCAGGTATGTGATGGACGCCGAGACCGTCCCGGATGAGCAAGCCGAGGCGGCCGAGCAGGAGCTGCTGGCAGCCGAGCGCCACGCCGCGCTGAGCGAAGCGTTCCGGGACCTGCCGCCATCCGGCCGGCGACTGATCCTCATGCTGATCCAGGACCCGCCCGTGCCGTACACCGAGATCAGTGCCAGGCTGGGTATCCCGGTCGGGAGCATCGGGCCCACTCGCAGCCGTTACCTGGCCAAGCTGCGCCGCCACCCGGCCATCGCCGCCCTGATCAACGCCGACACAGGCACGGCAGATCAGGTGCATGGCCAGGCAGTCGCGCGGTGATGACGATCAGTAAACGCCCCGGCCTCGCCACGCGACCGATTTCAAGCTGGTCATGTCGATCTGGATGCGCTGTGGGTCGGCGCCTGCGGTGGTGTCCGGAGCATCAGGGCACCCGCTGGGCCAAACCCGGCACGTTCGTAAAGCGGGATGGATCTCTCGGTCGGGCTCAGCACCACACGAGCGAAGTCGTTCTCATCTGCGTAGTCAAGCGCTGTACTGACGAGCTGGCTGCCGATGCCCCGATTGCGGTATGCCGCGAGTACGAACACGTTGCCAAGGTATCCCCAGCGGCTTAGCGCACGCCCTGGCCGTGGCATCCGCTCGTAAATGGCCAAGTTCATCATGCCGACCGGGCGGCCACCTTCCTCGGCCAGCCACATAATCCGGCGTGACGACTCCCGCGCGAACCAGGCGGCCAGATTCTCGTCGAAGTCCGGGTCTGCAATGTCCCCGTCCTGTTCTTGGGTCCACTCGCGACGCAGTCGGACGATCGCCGCTAGATCGGCGTGTTCGGCTCGGCGGATCAAAGCGTCAGTCATGTAGCACAAAGTACTTGCATGACGGGCACCTCCACCGCAGATTGCAGATTGCGGATTGCACCGAGCGTCCGTGTGTGCCTGGCCCCGGCACTTGTCTGGCCGATCTCAAAGCAAAACTGTGGGTGATCCTGTGGGTGATCCTGTGCGAGCTCTTTCGTGGTGATTCTGCATTCCTTTGCCTAGCGTCCATCCCAAGCAATAAGGCATTCGCCAGTCCGCCAACCTCGGTGGACCAGCTTGGAAGGAGCATGACGATGATGCACGGAAAAATCGCCGCCGCAGCAGCAGGACTGGTACTAACGCTCTGCGCAGCCTGTGGCACGGCGTCCTCGCCGGTTGCCCCACCGGCCGCACCGACCGCTCCCCAGGACCCGACCTTGACCACCACCTCCCCGGCTC
>JBAUAY010000313.1:0-5774 GCA_049676235.1 Streptosporangiaceae bacterium | reverse complement strand
GAACGTGGTCGTGGTCTGGCTCAGCAGGCTGACGATAGCCTCGACGCCCTCGTCGAACCGGTCGAACCGCTCGCGGAGCGGCGGCAGGTCGATCCCGTAGGCGTCGCACTCCATCTGGTTCCACGCGGCGCCCAGGCCGAGTTCCAGCCGCCCGCCGGAGATGATGTCCACAGTCGCGGCCATGTTGGCTAGCACCGCCGGGTGCCGGTAGACCATGCCGGTCACCTGGCAGCCGATCCTGATCCGCCGGGTGGCCTGGGCCATCGCCGCCAGCATCGTCCAGGCCTCGAAGCAGGGCCCGGTCAGGTCGCCGGTCAGCGGATAGAAATGATCCCAGTTCCAGGCCGACTCGAACAAGGAAATCTCGTCCGCCGCGATCCACGCGTCCCGGATCTCTTCCCAGGTCTGATGCTCGGGCCGGGTCTTAATCGCAAAGCGCATTCCGGTGATGTCCTCTCCTGCCTGATGCCGACGGCTACATCCTAGCCACCCCCTCCCAAGTACCTTGATATCGAGATACTGTAGGTTGGAGTGAGCGCGGGGACCGCACGGTACGAGCGAGGAGGCTCAGCAACGATGACGGCGAACAGCTTCGGCAGCCAGGCGGCGCTTCAGGTCGCGGGCGATCAGTACGAGATCTACCGGCTGGACGTCGTGGAAGGATCGCAGACCCTCCCGTTCAGCCTGAAGATCCTGCTGGAGAACCTGCTCCGCAACGAGGACGGCGTCAACATCACGGCGGAGCAGGTCACCGCGCTGGCGCACTGGGACCCGAAGCAGGAGCCGGATACCGAGATCCAGTTCACTCCGGCCCGGGTGATCCTGCAGGACCTGACCGGCGTGCCGGCCGTGGTGGACCTGGCGGCGATGCGCGAGGCCATGCAAGCCCTGGGCGGCGACCCGACGAAGATCAACCCGCTCATCCCGGCTGAACTGGTCATCGATCACTCCGTGGTGGCCGACGTGTTCGGCAGCCCGGACGCATTCCGGCGGAACGTGGAGATCGAGTTCGCCCGCAACCGGGAGCGGTTCGGTTTCCTGCGCTGGGGCCAGGAGGCGTTTAGCCAGTTCAAGGTGGTCCCGCCGGGCACCGGCATCGTGCACCAGGTGAACATCGAGTACCTGGCCCGGGTCGTGATGACCAAGGACGGCGCGGCGTACCCGGACACCTGCGTGGGGACCGACTCGCACACCACGATGCAGAACGGCCTGGGCGTGCTCGGCTGGGGGGTCGGCGGCATCGAGGCCGAAGCCGCGATGCTCGGCCAGCCCATCTCGATGCTCATCCCGAAGGTGATCGGGTTCCGCCTCACCGGCGAGCTGCCGAGCGGCGCCACCGCCACCGACCTGGTGCTCACCATCACAGAACTGCTGCGCAAGCACGGCGTGGTCGGCAAGTTCGTCGAGTTCACCGGCGAGGGCGTGGCCGCGGTCCCGGTGGCCAACCGGGCCACGATCGGCAACATGTCACCGGAGTTCGGCTCTACCTGCGCGATCTTCCCGATCGACCAGAACACCCTGGACTACCTCCGGCTCACCGGCCGCCCGGGCGGGCAACTGGCCCTGGTCGAGGCGTACGCCAAGGAGCAGGGGCTCTGGTACGACCCGGCCCATGACAGCGGGGAAACGCGGTACTCCGAGCTGCTCAGCCTGGATCTGTCCACGGTGGTCCCGTCGATCGCGGGCCCGAAGCGCCCGCAGGACCGGATCGCCCTGGCCGACGCCAAGACGGCCTTCCGCGACGCCCTGCCGAACTACGTGCAGGAAGCCAGCCTGGACAACGGCCTGGCCGGCACCTTCCCGGCCTCGGACCCGGTGGCGGCGGGAGACGGGTCCCGCGCGTCGAACCCCATCCGCGTCACCCTAGAAGACGGCACAGAAACGAGCGTCGACCACGGCAGCGTGGTGATCGCCGCGATCACCTCGTGCACGAACACGTCCAACCCCTCGGTCATGGTCGGCGCCGCGCTGCTGGCCAAGAACGCGGTTGACCGGGGTCTGGCCCGCAAGCCCTGGGTCAAGACCACGCTGGCGCCCGGCTCCAAGGTGGTGATGGACTACTACGAGCGGGCCGGGCTGCTGCCCTACCTGGACAAGCTCGGCTTTAACCTGGTCGGCTACGGCTGCACCACCTGCATCGGCAACTCCGGGCCGCTGCCGCCCGCGATCAGCGAGGCGGTGAACTCCAGCGACCTGGCCGTGGCGGCCGTGCTGTCGGGCAACAGGAACTTCGAGGGCCGGATCAACCCCGACGTGAAGCTGAACTACCTGGCCTCGCCGCCGCTGGTGGTCGCCTACGCGCTGGCCGGGACGATGGACATCGACATGCAGTACGAGCCGCTCGGTTCCGATACCGAGGGCAAGCCGGTCTACCTCGCGGACATCTGGCCCTCCCCGGAGGAGATCGCCGACGTCGTGCAGACCGCGGTAGCCGAGGAGATGTTCACCCGCGACTACGCCGACGTGTTCTCCGGCGACGACAACTGGCGCGGGCTCGGCATCCCGGCCGGCGACACCTTCGCCTGGGAGGAGGAGTCGACCTACGTGCGCCGCCCGCCGTACTTCGACGGCATGCCTGTCGAGCCGGAGCCGGTCACCGACATCACCGGTGCCCGCGTACTGGCCAGGCTCGGCGACTCGGTCACCACCGACCACATCTCGCCGGCCGGCGCGATCAAGACAGAAAGCCCGGCCGGGACCTACCTGACCGAGCACGGCGTGGAGCGGAGGGACTTCAACTCCTACGGCTCCCGCCGCGGCAACCACGAGGTGATGATCCGCGGCACGTTCGCCAACATCAGGCTGCGCAACCAGCTCGCGCCGGGCACCGAGGGCAGCGTGACCGTCAAGGACGGCGAGCAGATGTCCATCTACGAGGCATCTCGTAAGTACATCGACGAGGGCGTCCCGCTGCTCGTGCTCGGCGGCAAGGAGTACGGCTCGGGCTCATCCCGCGACTGGGCCGCCAAGGGCACGCTGCTGCTCGGCGTGCGCGCGGTGCTCGTTGAGTCCTTCGAGCGCATCCACCGGTCCAACCTGATCGGCATGGGCGTCCTGCCGTTGCAGTACCGGCCCGGGGAGTCGGCGGCCTCGCTGGGCCTGACCGGGGACGAGACCTTCGATATCCGCGGCATCGAGGAGATAAATTCAGGAAATGTACCGAACGAGGTGACGGTGACAGCGGACGGCCAGGAATTCCGCGCCGTCGTCCGGATCGACACCCCGGGTGAGGCGGATTACTACCGGCACGGCGGCATCATGCAATACGTGCTCCGGTCACTGCTTTAACATAATCGGATGCTCGGGAGGCGAGCCCATGACCGCCAGATCAGGCTTGGTGCGCCCGCCCCGTGTTCCCGCGTGACCCTTAGGAGCGCCGGCGTTCATCTCGGAAGGCGCTCTTGATGTCTATTCCAGATCCGCTCATTGTCAGCAGGCTCCGTGCCGCCGGCTGTGTCTTCGCCGAAGATGAAACCCGGCTCCTGATGTCCACGGCGCGGACACCGGCCGAACTCGATGCGATGGTGGACCGGCGGGCCGCCGGCCTGCCGCTGGAGCAGGTCCTCGGCTGGGCCGAGTTCTGCGGCCTGCGGATCACCGTGGCCCCTGGCGTGTTCGTCCCGCGGCGGCGCACCGAGTTCCTCGTCCGGCAGGCTGCGGCGCTGGCCCGGCCGGGGGACGTGATCGTTGACCTGTGCTGCGGCGCGGGCGCGATAGGCGCCGCGCTGGCCGCGGCGGTGGACCGGGCGGAGGTACACGCGGCCGACATTGACCCGGCCGCCGTGCGGTGCGCCCGGCGGAATGTCCCCGGTCCGTGGGGCCACGTCTACCAGGGGAACCTCTACGAGCCGCTGCCCGGCAGGTTGCGCGGCCGGGTCGGCGTCCTGGTCGCCAATGTGCCGTATGTGCCTACCGGCGAGATCAGGTTCCTCCCGCCCGAGGCTCGGACGCACGAACCGCGGGTGGCCCTGGACGGCGGGCAGGACGGGCTCGACGTGCTGCGCCAGGTCGCCGCCGGGGCCCCCGAATGGCTGGCGCCCGGCGGTCACCTGCTGATTGAGACCAGCGAGCGCCAGGCGCCATCAGCCCAGGCGGCCTTCATCGCCAGCGGGCTGGGCACCCGGGTGGACCGTTCGGCGGACCTGGACGCCACCGTCCTCGTCGGGTGGTTTCGGCCGGAATCCCCAGGCGACTGAGCGCCCGGGCTAGTAGCCAGGGAAGATCTGCCGCAGCTCGTCGAGCTCCACCCCGGCGCTCTCGACGGCCGGGGTGTGCGCCTCGTCCATCCGTCCGTAGACCAGCCGGACGAACGCCTCGGCGGGCAGCCGCAGCTCGGACAGGCCCAGCTCGGGCGTGGTCTCCTCGTCCGCCGGCGTAAGCGTGACGGCCTCGCCCGTCTCCAGGGTGAACTGGCGTTCCGGGTCGGTGGTAGACACGCGCACCTTGCGCTGCTTCCCGTCCGGCTTGCCGCTCCTGGCCGCGAGCTGGTCGAGCGTGTCGAGGAGCAGGGCGACGGCATCCGGCGCCACCGTGGCCGCGGGGTCGAGTGCGACCACGACGTCCCAGGTGTGGATGGCGTGCTCGCCGACACGCATCCGCGCCAGCCCGGTGGCGCCGAGCTCCATCCCGAACATCTTCAGGTGCAGCCGCGCCTGCTCATCCGCGTCCAGGGACTCGAACCGCTCCAGAGTCGCCTGGTCGGCGCGCAGCGCATCCGATGCCTGGGCCTGCGGGTCCTTGGCGTTCCAGCTGTCCCAGATCGGCGCGAACTCCTCACGTCCCGGCGGCTCCTGCCCGGTCAGCCCGGCATCGAGGAACAAGCCGAAGATCTCGGCCTGCGACCCCAGGTGGGAGAGCACCTGGGCGATCGACCACTCGCTGGCGTATGAGCGTTGTTCCAGATCGGCGAGTCCGAGGGGCTCGACACTGGCTCGCAAGCGGTCGTGGGAGTGCCGCAGCGCGCTAATCCACGGGGCGGGGCTTGGTTCCATGTTCTCTCTCCGTTGCTGGCTGGCCTATCTGGGGAATCCACTGGGCAGCCTACCCTCGGCTACGACCATGTCCGGAGGGTGCCCTCCACATCGTTTACCATGAGCCTATGACGGCCCGCCAGCAGCCCCGACGCCGGCTGCGGGCCGATGCCGTGCGTAACCGGGACGCGATCGTGGCGGTGGCCAGGGACGTGTTCGCCGAGCAGGGCCTGGAGGCGCCGCTCGAGCTGATCGCCGCCCGGGCCAGCGTCGGCATCGCCACGTTGTATCGGCGGTTCCCCACCCGCGAGAAGCTCGTCGCCGCCGCGCTCACCGAGAAGGTTGCCGAGTACGCCGAGGCCGCCGAGCAGGCCCTGGCCGTCGCGGATCCGTGGTCCGGCTTCGCCGGGTTCGTGCAGCGGATCTGCGAGCTTCAGGCCAGCGACCGCGGCCTATCCGACCTGCTGTCCATGACCCTGTCCGCGGATGAGCAGATCGAGCAGCTCCGCCGGACGGCCAACGACCGGGTCATCACGCTGATCGAGCGGGCCAAGGCCGACGGCACGCTGCGCCAGGACTTCGCGGGCGAGGACCTCGTGCTGCTGCTGATCGCTACCGCCGCGGTCATGCACGTCACCCGGGCCGACGCGCCGGGTGCCTGGCGGCGGTTCGTGGCCCTGGCCCTGGACGCGTTCCGGCGCCAGGACTTGCCCGGCCTGCCGGAGCCGCCCACGACGGCCCAGATGACCCGGGCCATGCTCCGGCTGGCCGCCGAACGCGGCTGCGGTGAGCGCGGGTAAGGCG
>JBAUAY010000312.1:0-6633 GCA_049676235.1 Streptosporangiaceae bacterium | reverse complement strand
TCACCGCCCTGACCGATGACGAGCGAGCCGCCGACGCCGCGCTGGCTGCTGCCGAGCCGGTGTGGGAGGGGTTGCCCGACGCCCAGGACCCGTGGCTGCGGGCGGCCCGGTGCGGCCCCTCAGACCCGCGGATCAGCCAGGCCAGCAAGCAGTGCTTCGAAGCCGCCGACGCCGCGCTGGCCAGGTCGGACGCACCCGCCCCGATCCGGCGGGCGGTCGCCGACTTCACCGAGCGCTACGTGCTGAAAGACCGATGTCCTGCCGACGACCAACTCGACGGAGTCTGAAGATGACGGAGTCACAGCTCGACCCGGAAACCCTGCGCGGGGTCATCGCGCGGGAACTGACCGGCGCGCGGCAGCGGACCACGCTGCTGACCGACAGCGTGGACGAGGCTGACCTGGTCAGACAGCATTCGCCGCTGATGTCCCCGCTCGTCTGGGACCTCGCGCACATCGTCAACCAGGAAGAGCTCTGGCTGCTACGCGAGGTCGGCGGCCGCGATCCGATACATCCGGAGATCGACCCGCTGTACGACGCGTTCGAGCACCCGCGTGCCGAACGACCGACGCTGCCCCTGCTGCCGGCGGCCGAGGCGCGCGCCTACGGGCACGAGGTGCGCGGCCGGGTGCTCGACCTGCTTGACCGTGCTCCCTTCACCGGGACGCGGCTGCTCGGCGACGGGTTCGCGTTCGGGATGATCGCCCAGCACGAGGTACAGCACGACGAGACGATGCTGATCACCCACCAGATCCGGGCCGGAGCGCCGGTGCTCGCCGCCGCCTCCCCCGGGCCCGCGCCCGCCGACGCGTCCCGGCTGCCGTCCGAGGTGCTCGTCCCCGGCGGCCCGTTCACCATGGGTACCTCCACCGAAGCGTGGGCGCTGGACAACGAGCGGCCCGCGCACACCCTGGACGTGGCGCCCTTCTATCTCGACACCACCCCGGTAACCTGCGGCGGCTACGTGCAGTTCATCGAGGACGGCGGGTACGACGACCCGCGCTGGTGGGCCCCGGCCGGCTGGGACCACCGGCAGAAGGCCGGGCTGACCGCGCCGCTGTACTGGGAGCGGGACGGCGGCCAGTGGATCCGCCGGGTCTTCGGCCGGCCGGAGCCGGTCGCGCTGAACGAGCCGGTGCTGCACGTGTGCTGGTACGAGGCGGACGCGTACGCCCGCTGGGCCGGGCGGCGGCTGCCGACCGAGGCCGAGTGGGAGAAGGCGGCCCGCTTCGATCCCGCCACCGGTCTGACCCGCAGGTACCCGTGGGGCAACGCAGAGCCCCAGTCCCGGCACGCGAACCTCGGCCAGGCATTCTTGCGCCCGGCGGCGGCCGGCTCCTACCCCGAGGGGGCGGCGCCGTGCGGAGCCAGGCAGCTGATCGGGGACGTCTGGGAGTGGACGAGCTCGGACTTCCTGCCGTACCCGGGGTTCAAGGCGTGGCCGTACCGGGAGTACTCGGAGGTGTTCTTCGGCCCGGAGTACAAGGTGCTACGCGGCGGCTCGTTCGCGGTCAGCCCGGTGGCCTGCCGGGGCACCTTCCGCAACTGGGACTACCCGATCAGGCGGCAGATCTTCTCCGGCTTCCGCACCGCCCGCTCCGGCGCTCTCGCCGGCCTGGAGACCGCCTGATGTGCCGTCACCTGGCCTATGTCGGGATGCCCGCGACGCTGCGTACGTTGCTCATTGACCCGCCGCACGGTTTGTACCGGCAGGCCTGGGCGCCGCGCCGGCAGCGATTCGGGACGGTGAACGCCGATGGGTTCGGGGTCGGCTGGTACGCGCCGGACGACCCGGTCCCGGCCAGGTACCGGCGTCCGGCTCCGATCTGGGGGGACGAGTCCTTCGCCGACATCGCCCGGGTGACCAGGACGGGTGCGCTGCTGGCGGCGGTGCGCTGCGCGACCGAGGGCACCGACCTGGGCACCGCCGCGGTCGCGCCGTTCGCGTCAGGCTCCTGGCTGTTCAGCCATAACGGCAAGATCGAGGGGTGGCCGAATTCGGTCGCCGAGCTGGCCGCGACCCTGCCCGCCCGCGCGCTGCTCGGCCTGGAGGCCCGGGTCGATTCGGCGCTGCTGTGGGCGCTGGTGCGATACCGGCTCGAGCTCGGCGTTGCTCCGGCGCAGGCCCTGGCGGATACCGTCCTGGCGCTGCGCGCGGCGGGCGTGACCGGCCGGTTCAACTTGCTGCTGACCAACGGCCGGGTGATCGCGGCCACTGCGGCGGGCGACACCTTGTGGTACCGGTCTGGGCTTGCGGGCTCGTTCGTGATCGTCGCCTCGGAGCCCGGCGACGACGAACCTGGCTGGACCGAGGTCCCCGATGACTGCGTCGTCGACGCCACGCGCCAGCAGGTCGGCGTGGCTGAACTCACCGCGCCGAATGTTCACGTCATGCCGCACCAGGATCCCGAAGACGGAAGGATCGCGATCCGATGACATCCCTCGACCGCCGGCTGCCGCCTGGTTTCCTCTCCGAGGCACTGCGCGCGGACGCGCTGAGCGGGCTGACGGCGGAACCCAAGTCGCTGCCGCCCAAGTGGTTCTATGACGCGCAGGGCAGCGCGCTGTTCGACAAGATCACCGAGTTGCCCGAGTACTACCCGACCCGCGCCGAACGAGAGATCCTGGGTGCCACCGCGGCCGGGATTGCCGGCCAGACCAGGGCGCGGACCCTCATCGAGCTCGGCTCCGGGTCCTCGGACAAGACCCGGCTGCTGCTCGACGCGCTGCGAGCCGCGGGTGCGCTGCGCTGCTACGTGCCGGTCGACGTCAGTGAGCCGGCTCTGGCCGCCGCGGGGAAGGCGCTGTCGGCGGAATACCCGGGCCTCGACGTGCGGGCCGTGGTGTCCGACTTCGAGGAACGCCTCGGGTTCCCGGCCGACGGCGACGCGCCCGCGCCCCGGCTGGTCGCCTTCCTCGGCAGCACGATCGGGAACCTGGAGCCCGATCAGCGGGCCGCTTTCCTGGCCCGGGTCCGGACCCAGCTGCGGCCGGGCGACTTCTTCCTGCTCGGCACCGATCTGGTCAAGGATGAGGCCACCCTGGTCGCCGCGTATGACGACGCGTCGGGGGTCACCGCCGACTTCAACAAGAACGTGCTCGCGGTGCTGAACGCCGAACTTGGCGCCAATTTCGATCTCGACGCCTTCGAGCACGTCGCGGTATGGAACGCCAGCGCCGAGTGGATCGAGATGCGGCTGCGCTCGCTGACGGCGCAGACGGTGCGCCTGCCGGCCATCGGGCTCACCGTCGACTTCGGCGACGGCGAAGAGATGCGCACGGAGGTGTCGGCCAAGTTCCGCCGGGCGGGCGTATCGGCTGAGCTGGCCGCCGCCGGATTCGCGATGCAGTCGTGGTGGACCGATGCCGAGGCACAGTTCGGCCTGTCGCTATCCGTCCCGGCCTGAGCCCGGGCCGCTAGCCAGATCGAGGTGACCGTCAATGGTCCCCCGCACCTTGACCAGGCCCCTGGTGCCGAAGAACTCCACCGGCTCCGGCCAGATCAGGTAGGTCCAGCCGCCTTTGGCCTCGCTTTGCACCCAGGTGGCGGTGAATTTCTTGTTCATGGTCGCGCCTCCTTACCGGTCTCAGGTTGCCTGGACTGATTGGGACTCGGTAATGACGCCTCTATGGCGATTAGGGGCGCCGCTGAGTGATTCTGACCCGCTGCCGTGCCGTTCGGCCGCCGCTGAAGGGTACCGATCTGCTGCTGGCCGGTAGTGGGTCGCTGCTGGAGGGTCGTGGCTCGCTGCCCGGCCACCACTTGAGACGCAGAGCTGGCGGCCGAATCGTGCGCCGAACGCAAACGGTAACGTCCGGAGTGGGAAGCTATCGCGGACAAGCGATTCGGGACTTCGTTCTTACATTTTCGTTCGTATCTGTTCCATAATGGTCGTTAGTCGGCTGGATGCCAGACGTCTGACGCATTTCCGAAGGCTGGTCATTCCAGCGGAAGACCGAGATGACTGCGATGAGACACGAGGGAGAATGCCATGCGATCAATGCGGCACTGGGGCCACGCAAGTCCTCCGGTGGTGTCCGGACCCCCGGCAGTACGGTGGCGACGGCGCCTGACGACGGGGCTGGTGACATCGCTGGCCGCCGTCGGCCTGACGATGGCATCCGTGACGGCCGCCTCCGCGGCGCCACTGCCCCCGGCAGCCGGCGTCTCACCGGCCGTGGTGGCCGGCGGTATCGGCCCTATCTACTTCTACACCGCCGCCAACGGCACAGTCTGGACTAAGACAGAGACCGGAGCAGCTACGCAGGTGAGCAACGGGAGGGTTGTCGGCGCGGTGTCCGGGCTCTTCAACGGCTCCAGCATCATCCTGTTCGGCCGGGGCACCAACCACGCGCTCTGGTTCACCACCGGCTCTGGTACCAGGTGGAGTAACTGGGCGTCCCTGGGCGGCAGCATCACCGCCCAGCCCGGTGCGGTGTTCCGCGGCTCCGCCTCCGTCTACGCGGTATTCGCGCGCGGCGGCAACGGCGCGGTCTGGGCCCGCGACCACAGCTCGGCCGGGTGGGGCCCCTGGCACTCCGAGGGCGGCAGCCTGTACGGCGGCACCGGGCCGTCCGCGGCCTTCTTCGCCGGCATCACGTGGGTCCTGGTGACCGGTACCAACAAGCAGCTCTACATCGCGGAGGCGGGCTTGACCGGCTTCAGCCCGGTCGGCGGCATGAGCACCGCCACTCCCGCGCTGACTACGGCGCCGGGTGCGCTGGTCGGATTCGTCCGGGGCACGAACAAGGTTGCGTACTTCCACCGGTTCCTGGCCTCCTCACCAGGCTGGAGCCCGATAGGCGGCGCCTTCAACAGCGGCCTGGGGGCGGCCAACGTCGCCATCGGCGGCGACCTGACCTTCACCGTCGGCCTCGGCACCAATAGCCAGGTGTACTTCGACGGGGCAAACTGGAGCTTCGGCTTCCCGCCGCACTTCCTCGGCTGGAGCCCGATCACTCCCTGACACCCGTTGCGGGCTGACGACCGGGATGACCGGAGCCAGCCCAGATGTCCTCCAGCTACCGGCGCTCCGCCCGGAAGACGGCCAGCCAGGCCTCGGCCTGGCTGGCCGGTTTCTTACCGGCGAGTCGCAGCCGCGGGGCGGATCTCGACATCGGATCGCCAGGATCAAGGGCGAGGCGCTGCGTACTGTTGGTTGTGATGCCGACGGCACCGGCGGGGGTGGTCAGGAGGCGGATATGGGCGAGCCAGCCATCGCGGTACGCGGGCTGCGCAAGAGTTTTGGCGCGAAGGAGGCGGTGGCCGGGATCGATCTGGAGATCGCGGCGGGTTCGTTCGCCGGGCTAGTCGGGCCGAACGGGGCGGGGAAGACCACGTCCCGGTCGATGATGACCGGCCTGCTGCGGCCGGACACCGGCCAGGTTCTGATTAACGGGCTGGATGTGTGGGCCGACCCGCCCGCCGCCAAGGCGATCATCGGGGTGGTCCCGGCCGAGGTCCGGCTGTTCGAACGGCTTAGCGGTGAGGAACTGCTGGAATACGCCGGGCGGCTGCGCGGCCTGACGGTCGGCGAGGCGCGCTCCCGGGCCGCGCAGCTACTAGACGTACTGGACCTGACCGAGGACGCCAAACGCCTGGTCGCCGACTACTCCACCGGCATGCGCAAGAAGGCCGCCCTTGGCTGCGCCCTGATCCACAACCCCTCGGTGCTGTTCCTGGACGAGCCGCTCGAAGGTGTCGATCCGGTCTCCGCCGACGTGATCCGCCGGCTGCTGACCCGCTTTGTCGGCTCCGGCTCGACCGTGTTGTTCTCCAGCCACGTCATGGAGTTGGTCGAACAGGTCTGTGACCACGTCTCCATCATCGACAAGGGCCGGATCGTGGCCACCGGCACCACCGAACAGGTGCAGGGCGGCAAGACCCTGCAGCAGGCATTCATCGACCTGGTCGGTTCGAGGACGGACGGCGGAGAGGGACTGTCGTGGCTCGGCTCCTCGTCCAACTGAAGCTGCGCTTGCTGCGCAACGCGCTGCGCTCGTCCACGCAAGCCAAGGTCTCCTTCATTATCAGCACGATCTGTGCCGGGCTGGTCGCGGCCGGCACCTTCGCCGGCCTGGCCGCGCTGCGCGGCCACGTCGGGGCGGTGGATCTGACCACGGTCGTCTTTACCATAATCGCGTTCGGCTGGCTGATCCTGCCGCTCCTCGCCTTCGGCCTTGACGGCACCCTGGACCCCGCCACACTGGCTCTTTACCCGCTGCGCATCCGCCCGCTCGCCGTGGGACTGCTGGCCGCTTCGGCCACCGGTGCCTGGCCGCTGGCCAACCTGATCGGCCTGCTCGGGGTGACCGTCGGGCTGGCCCACGGCGGACTCGGCTTGTTGGTCGCGCTGCTCGCAGTCCCGCTGGAGGTGCTGTTCTGCATCACGCTGGCCCGGTTCGTGACCGCGGCCCTGGCCGGGATGCTGCGCTCACGGCGCGGCAAGGACTTCGCGGCCTTCCTGATCATCCCGATCTTCGCCCTTTACGAGATTTTCACCCAGGTGGTGCCGAAGCTGACCGCCGAGGGCAAGCTGACGCCGGCGAGCTTCGCCGGGGTCGACGTGTGGATGCGCTGGATTCCGCCGGGCCTGGCCGCGCACGCGATCCAGGACGCCTCGAATGGGCGCC
>JBAUAY010000311.1:0-12074 GCA_049676235.1 Streptosporangiaceae bacterium | reverse complement strand
TAGGCGAAGAAGGACACCGGCGCGCGGGCCCCGGCCAGGATCAGGTGGCTGACCCCGGCCAGCTGGGCTTCCGCCTGCTCGGCCAGGTAGGCCAGCCGGTCGACGGCCGGCACCCCGGCACCGCGCTCCATCCGCGCGGGGAACGTCTCGGCGAGCAGCCGCGCCCCGGTAGCGGCGCTGATCCGGCTGGCCGCCCGCAGGCCGCGTTCGGTGAGCGCCTTGCCGCCGAGCAGGAGCATCGCGGGAGGCCCGGCCGAGCTAAGGTGAGCTGCCGTTGATACCTGACTATGGTCGATCGTAGACGTTGACGGAGAGGGACGAGGGGCCGCCAGGGCGGCCCCGTCGCTCCAGGACACGTCGGCGGGCAGCACCAGGGTGGCGATCTGCCCGGCCCGGGCCGCCGCCACCGCGCGCATCGCGTCCTGGGTCAGCTCGCGGGTGGTGCCGCAGGTGTGCACCCAGCCCGACACGGTGCGCGCCAGCGACTCGATGTCGGACTGCAGCGGCGCGTCGTAGCGGACGTGGCCGGTGGCGTGCGCGCCGACGATGACCAGCACCGGACTAAGGGCGCGGCGCGCGTTGTGCAGGTTGGCGAGCCCGTTGGCCAGGCCGGGCCCGAGATGCAGCAGCACGGCGGCGGGCCGTCCGGCGATGCGGGCGTACCCGTCGGCGGCCCCGGTCGCGACGCCCTCGAACAAGGCCAGCACACCGCGCATCTGCGGCACCGAATCCAGCGCGCCGACGAAGTGCATCTCCGACGTGCCCGGGTTCATGAAGCACACGTCGACGCCCGCGCCGGTCAGGCTGCCGATCAGCGCCTGCGCCCCGATCACCGCGATCCTCTAAAGTTCACGGGCTCGATCGTAGGCCCTCGTAGGCTGACGGGATGACACCCGGGGACAAGAATCGGATCGACGAGATCGTCGAGGCGGCCGTCGAGCAGGGCCAGGCGCCCGGGGTGGTCGCGGCCGTGGCCAAGGGCGACGAGACGTATGTGAAGGCGGCAGGCGTGATGGCCGTCGGCGGTCCGCCGATGCGGCCCGATACCTTGTTCCGCATCTCCTCGACCACCAAGCCGATCACGGCGGCGGTCGTGCTCAGCCTGGTCGAGGAGGGCCTGCTCGACCTGAACGGCCCGGTCGAGGAGCTGCTGCCAGAACTGGCCGACCGCCGGGTGCTGCGCCGCCCGGATGGCCCCCTTGCCGACACCGTCAAGGCCGAACGGCCGGTGACCGTACGCGACCTGCTCACCTTCACCTGGGGCTTCGGCATGCAGGGCGCGATGTTCATGAGCCCCGACCCATGGCCGATCGTGACTGCGGTGGAGGAACGTGAACTAGCCTCGTTCGGTCCTCCGGAGCCCGTCACCACCCCCGACCCGGACACCTGGATGGCCCGGCTGGGTGAGCTGCCGCTGCTGGCCCAGCCCGGTGAGCGGTGGCTCTACTCGGCCGGCTCCCAGGTGCTCGGCGTGCTGGCCGCACGCGCCGCCGGTGCGCCGTTCGAGGACGTCATGCGCGAGCGGGTGCTCGCGCCGCTGGGCATGCACGACACCGCCTTTCACGCAAAAGAGACAAAAAGGCTGGCCACGGCCTATGAGAACCGCGACGGGCAGCTGACCGTCAGCGACCCGCCGGACGGGCAGTGGTCACGCCCGCCGCGGTTCCCCGACGGCGGCGGCGGGCTGGTGTCCACGGCCGGCGACCTGCTCGCGTTCGGCCGGATGCTACTGAGGGCCAACCCGCTGCTAAAAAACCCGGTGCTGAACGCCCCGGTGCTGAAAACAGAGACAGTCGCCGAGATGACCCGCGACCAGCTGACCGCGGCGCAGCGGGCCAACGTCTGGCCCGGCTTCAGCTTCCTCGAAGACCGCGGCTGGGGGTACGGAGTATCCGTGACCGACTGGGGCTACACCTGGGAGGGCGGGCTCGGCACGGCCTGGTCCAACGTCCCGGCGCAGCACCTGACCGTGGTCGTGCTCACCCAGCGGGCCGCCGACGAGACCGGGATGCCCGCGGTCTGCGACGAGGTCCTGGCTGCAGCCCGGGCCTAGGGCGGTGGCAACGAGCGCAGGATGGCTCGTACCTGGCGGGCGATCTCGATGTCTTCGCGCGCGCCGATCACCAGGCTCCGGACCGGGGCGTTCGGCCGCCCGATCTCCCGGTCACCGGTCCCGGCCGCGTTGCCTTCTGCGGCCGGGCTCACGCCGAGGAAACCGAGCCCGTCCATGACGCGTGACCGGATCTCGGCCGAGTTCTCCCCGACTCCGGCGGTGAACGCCAGCGCATCCAGGCCGCCCATGGCGGCGGCCATCGCGGCCACGCCGCCGCGGAGCCGGTATAGGTAGACCTCTCGTGCGAGTTCCGCCCGGGCATCACCCGCGGTGGCCCGGGACAAGATCTCGCGCATATCGGCGGTGCCCGCCAGGCCATAGAGGCCTGACCGGTACTCCAAGGCCGAGGAGAGCTCATCCGCGCATCCCAGCGTGCGATTCCAGCCACAGCACGAGCCCGGGGTCGACCGAACCCGATCGAGTGGCCATGACCAGGCCATCGAGCGGAGTGAAGCTCATCGTGGTGTCCACCGAACGGCCGCCTTGCACCGCCGCCAACGACGCGCCGGCGCCCAGATGGCAGCTGACCGTACGCAGGGCCGACAGATCGGAGCCGAGTACTTCCGCGGTCCGCCGAGATGCGTAGGCGTGCGACAGGCCGTGGAACCCGAAGCGGCGCAAGCCCCAGCGCTCCCGCCACTCGGCGGGCAGTGCGAAGGTGGCGGCGAATTCAGGAATGGTGGCATGAAACGCGGTGTCGAAGCAGGCGATGGCCGGCACGTCGGGCAGCACCGCCTGCACCGCGTCGAGGGCGGTCAGCGACTTGGGCTGGTGGAGCGGGGCCAGGTCGGTGAGGGCGCCGAGCTGCTGCCTGACGCCCGGGTCGATCAGGACCGGTCCGCTGAACAGATTGCCGCCGTGCACGATCCGGTGCCCGACCGCGTGCAGGTCCCGGAACGGCCCGATCGCCTCCTTGATCGCATCCGCGCCGGCCGCGCCGCGCGGCGGCGGCAGGTCGGCGGAGCCGACGACGGAATCCGCGTCGTCAAGAATACGGAGCTTGAGGCTGCTTGACCCCGCGTTGACGACCAGGATCGCCGTCAATACGGCCACTTCCAGCCGGTAATTTCGGGCGCGTCCTCGCCCTGCTCGCGGGTGTAGGCGCGGCATGAGATGCGCTTGTCCGTCATCAGCTGCCTGACGTGCCCGGCCGAGGAGGCCAGCCCGGGCACCCGGTCGATCGCGTCCATCACCAGGTGGAACCGGTCCAGGTCATTCAGCATGACCATGTCGAACGGCGTGGTGGTGGTGCCTTCCTCCTTGTAGCCGCGGACGTGCAGGTTGTCGTGCCCGTGCCGCCGGTAGGTCAGCCGGTGGATGAGCGACGGGTAGCCGTGGTAGGCGAAGATCACCGGCTTGTCCGTGGTGAACAGGGCGTCGAACTCGGCGTTGGACATGCCGTGCGGATGCTCGGTTTCCGGCTCCAGGCGCATCAAGTCCACCACGTTGACCACGCGCACCTTCAGCTCGGGCAGGTGCTCACGCAGCAGGGAGACCGCCGCGAGCGTCTCCACGGTGGGCGTTTCGCCGCAGCACGCCATCACCACGTCCGGCGAGTCGGGCGAGTCGTTCGACGCCCACTCCCAGATCCCGGCGCCCCGGGTGCAGTGGATGATCGCGTCGTCCATGGACAGCCAGTTCCACTGCGGCTGCTTGCCGGCCACGATGACGTTGACGTAGTGCCGGGAGCGCAGGCAGTGGTCCGCCACTGACAGCAGCGTGTTGGTGTCCGGCGGCAGGTAGACCCGGATGACCTCGGCCTTCTTGTTCACCACGTGGTCGATGAAGCCGGGGTCCTGGTGGCTGAACCCGTTGTGGTCCTGCCGCCAGACCAGCGAGGAGAGCAGGTAGTTCAGCGACGCGACCGGGCGCCGCCAGCCGATGCCGCGGGTGACCTTGAGCCACTTAGCGTGCTGGTTGAACATCGAGTCGACGATGTGGATGAACGCCTCATAGCAGTTGAATAGCCCGTGCCGCCCGGTCAGCAGGTAGCCCTCCAGCCACCCCTGGCACATGTGCTCGCTCAGTACCTCCATCACCCGGCCGTCCGGCGCCAGGTGGTTGTCTCCGGGCACGATCGTGCCCTCGAAGGCGCGGTTCGTCAGCTGGAAGACGTCACCGAGCCGGTTGGATTCGGTCTCATCCGGCCCGAACAGCCGGAAGTTCGACGGGTTGGCCTTGATCACGTCGCGCAGCCAGTCGCCGAGCACCCGGGTGGCTTCCGACATCCCCGCGCCCGGGCTGGTGACGGGCATGGCGTAGTCCGTGAAATCGGGCAGCCGCAGGTCGCGCAGGAGCAGGCCGCCGTTGGCGTGCGGGTTCGCGCTCATCCGCCGCTCGCCGCTCGGGGCCAGCGCCGCCAGCTCGGGGACCAGCGCGCCGCCGGAGTCGAAGAGCTCCTCCGCGTGGTACGAACGCATCCACGACTCGAGCTGCGCCAGGTGCTCGGGATTAGTGCGCGCCTCGGCGATCGGGACCTGGTGCGCCCGCCAGGTCCCCTCCACCGGCAGCCCGTCGACGACCTTAGGGCCGGTCCATCCCTTGGGCGTCTTCAGCACGATGGCCGGCCAGGCGGGCCGGGTGCGGGCGCCGTCCTGCCTGGCCCGGCGCTGGATGGCGCGGATCTCGCCGATCGCCGCGTCCATGGTGGCCGCGAGCTGCTGGTGCACCAGCTTGGGATCGTCGCCCTCGACCGTGTACACGGCGTATCCGTAGCCGCGCAGCAGCGACTCCAGCTCCTCGTGCGGTATCCGGGCCAGCACCGTCGGTTGGCGATCTTGTACCCGTTGAGGTGCAGGACCGGCAGCACCGCGCCGTCGGTGGCCGGGTTGAGGAACTTGCTCGAGTGCCAGCTGCCGGCCAGCGGCCCGGTCTCGGCCTCGCCGTCGCCGATCACGCAGGCCACGATCAGGTCCGGGTTGTCGAACGCCGCCCCGTAGGCGTGCACGAGCGAGTAGCCGAGCTCGCCGCCCTCGTTGATGGAGCCCGGCGTCTCCGGCGCCGCGTGCGAGGGGATGCCGCCGGGGAAGGAGAACTGCCTGAACAGCCGGGCCATCCCCCCGGTGTCCTGGGTGATGCCCGGGTAGAGCTCGCTGTAGGTGCCCTCCAGATAGGTGTTGGCCACCATGCCGGGCCCGCCGTGCCCGGGCCCGGCGATGTAGATGACGTTCAGGTCGGAATTCCTGATCACCCGGTTGAGGTGCGCGTAGATCAGGTTGAGGCCCGGCGTGGTGCCCCAGTGTCCGAGCAGCCGCGGCTTGACGTGCTCGGGCCGCAGCGGTTCGGTCAGCAGCGGGTTGCCGAGCAGGTAGATCTGCCCCACGGACAGGTAATTCGCCGCCCGCCACCACGCGTCGAGGGCGTCAAGCTCACTGCCCGTCAACGGCCCCTGCTCGGCGTCAGACATCTAAACCCCTTGATCCCGAACGGGCCGTGGTGCGTGCCCCGGTTCCAGGCTATTGATCACGGCTCGGCCACGGCAGATCCTGCCCCGAGCGTTCATGGGCCCGACACCTCAGCGCAACTTGCGCAGGAACGGGTCCTGCGGCTCGTATCGGGTCACCTTGACCCGCGCGTTCACCACGGCCACCTCTGGCCCGGCGACGACCGGATCGAGGTCGAGGTCGGTGACTTCAGGCAGGTCCTCGGAGAGCCGCGAGACGCGGAGCAGCAGATCGCGCAGTGCTGCTACGTCGGCCTCAGGACCCAGCCGGTGCGACCGGATCAGCTTGTCCGCGTCCAGGTCGGTCAGCGGCGTGAGCCGTGCCGTCCGGGGACCGTCGCCGACCCCGAGCGTGACCAGCGAGCCGAACATGCGGTCATCGGTCACCCGGATGGTCACTTCGGTGCCGACAGGAGGGAGGTCGGCCAGCGGTATCTGGTAGCAGCGCAACAGCTCAGCCGCTTGTTCGGGGGGGAGCCAGCCAGGGCGGAGGAACTCGTGGACCAGCGTGCGGGCGTCGGAGGTCCTGATGCCGGCGAAGACGGGCACGTGGCCGCGTGGTTCGGCCCGCCAAGCGCCGTAGCCGGCCGCGCGGGCCAACGCCTGCACCGCGGCCTCTGGTGAGCCGTAGGCCGGTACCTGGCCTGGGAGCAGCCGGACCGAGTCCGGCTGGGTCAGCACCACGGCGGCGAGCGGGACGGCCCTCATTACCTCGTGGCTGGCCGCGGCCTGGATCGCGGCCTCCAGGTCGCCGGTGGCCCCGGTGGGCAGCACGATCGCCACGATGGCGTGCACGTCCTGGTCCGCAGCGAGCAACTCCAGGCACTGGCGGAAATCCTCGGCGGAAACCGGGGCCGTGGTGTCGACCGGCCCGCTGACCGTGCCGGTCGGGACGAGCGACCGCAGCCGCCGCCTGGTCGGGCCGGCCGGATGGTGCACCGACAGCCCGAGGTCGGTGCAGGCGTCCGCCGCCAGCGCCCCGGCGCTGCCGACGTTGGACACGATGGCGACGGTGCGCCCGGCCGGGACGGGCTGGCTGGCCAACAGCGCGGTGGCCTGAATCAGCTCGCCGAAACCGCGCGTGGTGATGACACCAGCCTGTTCGAACAGCGCGTCCCGTTGGTCCGAACGGTCGGTCAGCACGGTGAGCACCGGCATGGTGCCGCTCACCCGGCGGGCCGTCCGGGCGAACTTGCGCGGGTGGCCGAACGACTCGAGGTACAGCACGGCTAGCTTGGTCAGGCCGTCGTGTTCCCACCACATCAGCATGTCGTTGCCCGACACGTCGAGCTTGGTGCCCACGGACGCGAACGAGGAGATCCCGATGCCGAGCCGGGACAGGTGATCGACCACGGCAAGACCCAGGCCCCCGGACTGCATGACCAGGCCCGTCACGCCTGGCCGCGCGGGGCGGGCGGCGAACGTGGCGTCCAGGCCGATGCCGGGCACGGCCACCCCGAAACAGTCCGGGCCGACCAGCCGCATGCCGTGCCTGCGGCACACCGCGAGCAGGTCGGCGCAGGCGGCAGTGTCCAGCCCGGAGGTGACCACCACCAGAGATCGCACGCCGCGCTGACCGCACTGCTCGGCCACGTCGAGGACCGTCGCGGCAGGCACGGCGATCACCGCCAGATCGACTGGCGGCAGGTCGAGCACGGAGGTCAGGCACCGCTCGCCGCCGATCTGCCTGGCGCGCGGATTCACCGTGTAGATCCGGCCGGCGTACCGCCCGGCCCGGATGTTGTCCAGGATGGCGCGGCCCACGGTCCCCCGCCGCCGGCTGGCGCCGATTACCGCGACCGACTCGGGCGCGAGCACGTGCCGCAGGCTGGCGACCTCGGCGCGGCTCTCCCTTTCGGCCACGGTGTTCAGGTAGCTGTCCAGCGTGGGGCCGGCGTCCTCGCTAGGCAGGGGAAACGTCAGCTCGAAGACCCCGTCGGCGTAATGGCGGTCGACGGGCAGCCCGGCGGCCGCGAACACGTTCAGCATGGCCTGGTTCTCCGTGAGGGTCTCCGCTATGAAGGTGGTGATCTGGTGGCTCCGGGCGAACGAGACCAGGTGCTCGAGCAGCAGGGTGGCGATGCCCTTGTGGTGCATGTGGTCGGCCACCGCGAACGCGACCTCGGCCTGCCCCTGGGCGACGGAGACGTAGCTGGCCACGCCGGCCACCTCGCCGTCCGAGATGGCCAGCAACGCCATCTGGCCGGGGGCCGGGTCCCGGCAGATCCGCCGCGCCTCGGTTTCGGCCGCCAGCCGGCTTATGTTGAAGAACCGCAGGTAGCTGTTGTCGGGTGACATCGCCTGATGCATGGCCTTGACCGCGTCGAAATCGCCCGGGCCAGCCGGGCGGATCTCGACCGTCGTCCCGTCAGCCAGCAACGCGTACACCGGGGCCATGTACACAGTGTCTCGTGTCATGGGGCCGGGCGGCTGAGGACTACCTTGAGCGCGCTGGTGTCCGCGGCGCGCGCGAACACGTCGTACGCCTCGTCGAACTCCTCCAGGCCGAAGCGATGGGTGATGAACCGCTTGGCGTCGATCTGACCGGTCGTAATCAGCCGCATCAGGGTCGGGGTGGAGGAGGTATCCACCAGGCCCGTGGTGATCGTGATGTCCCTGATCCACTGCTCTTCCAGGTGCAGCGTGGCGGCCTCGCCGGGGATAGAAAGGGCCACGTCCGCGCCCAGGCCCCCGGTCAGGTCCTTGATCGCGGTCAGCGGGTCCTCGCGGGAGTTGTTCACCACGACGTCGGCGCCAAACTTCCTGGCTGCCTCGAGCCGGGCGTCGGATAGGTCGATGGCGACGATGTGGCTGGGGCTGAACAGCTGCGCGCCGGTGATCGCGGACAGGCCGATCGGGCCAGCTCCGACGACGGCCACGACGTCGCCTGGGCGGACGCCCCCGGCCAGGGCCTCGTAGCCGGTGGGCAGGATGTCGGCCAGCATAAGGATCTCTTCGTCGGTCACGCCGTCGGGAATCCGGAACGTGGACGTGTCGGCGAAAGGCACACGGACGTACTCGGCCTGGGTGCCGTCGATCTTGTGACCGAGGATCCAGCCGCCGCCGTCCAGGCACTGCCCGTAGCGTGCCTCGCGGCAGAACCGGCATGTCCCGCAGGCACTGATGCAGGAGACCAGCACGCGATCGCCCGGACACAGCCGGCGCACGCCCTCGCCGACCTCGTCGACGGTCCCGACGGCCTCGTGGTCGAGGATCCGGCCCTTCGCCACCTCCGGCACATCGCCCCTGAGGATGTGCAGGTCGGTCCCGCAGATGGTGACCGCGTCGACCCGCACGATCACGTCGCCGTCGTCGGTGATCTCCGGGTCCGGTACCTCTTCCCAGGCCTTGTTTCCGGATCCGTGGTAAACGAGGGCTCGCATGGCTGCCTCCACTGGCTCATTTAGGACCAGACTTGGCGTGGGCGAGGCACCAGGGCAGGGCCGAAGGTCCATTCCGGGTGGGTTGATGGTCCCTGGCCTCGGTGCAGGGCGGACGCTAAGGTCGTGACTAGGAGGATGAGCCATGGCTGACCGCACGATCGAGGAGCTTGACGAGGCCGAGAGCCTGCGGCTGATATCGGCGGGCGGAATCGGCCGCATCGCCTACCAGAGCCGGTTCGGCCCGGCCGTGCTGCCGGTGAACTACCAGTGGCACAACGGGGCCGTCGTGTTCCGGACCACCCGGCACAGTGCGCTGGACGAGGACCTGCAGACCGGGATCACGGGCGGCGACTACGAGGTGGCGTTCGAGATCGACGAGATCGACGAGATCGGGCGCCAGGGGTGGAGCGTGCTGCTCCAGGGGCCCGCGCACCATGTGGATTCCGAGGCTGAGCGCGAGTCCGCTGAGCAGGCCGGCGTCGAGCCCTGGCCCGCCGGAGAGAGGGAGCTGTTCGTGCGGATCGTTCCGCACCGCGTCACCGGCCGCCGCATTAAGCCCGTCTGAGGATCCCGCCCGCGAGAGCTGGGTTCTGCGCTAGTCGTGCGTGCGACCCGTGCGGTGGAGTTGACCGACGCCGGGCGCGCGGCTCGGCCCATGGTCGTGCTAGCCGTACTTGGGGGACGGGTGGCGGCACGGTGGACCTGAGTGAGTTCCGGACCGATGCTGGATAACGTAAGGAGAACAGCACCTCGGAAGGGTGTGATCCCAGTGGCTGGACAGGCGGTACCGCCGGCGGCTGAGGATACGTGGCGCGGCGTGATGGCGCCGCCCAGCTCGCCCCCGGCGCCGCGACCCAAGGGTGAGTTCCGGCGGGATGTGCGGCGGGTGGTGCGGCTGGCGCTGCGGGAACCATTCTCCCGGCGTGCGCGGCGAGAGTTCCTGTACGCAGGCCTCAGCGTGCTGCTGGCGATCCCGTTTTTCGCGTTCGCGGTCACGGCGGTTACGTTGGGCCTGGGGCTGTCGTTCAGCTTCGCGGGCATGCTGGTCGGGCTGCCGTTGCTGGTTGTCTCCCTGCTCACCATCCGGCGGCTTGGCGCCATCTGCCGCCGTCTGGCGGACCGCGTGCTGGGACTGCGGGTCCCGCCGCCGCCGCCGCCGTTCCGGCCGCGGCCGGGCGTGCGGGGCTGGGTCTGGTCCGGCCTGACGGACCCGATTAACTGGCGGGCGTTCGGCTACCTGCTGCTCAAGCTGCCCATTGCGATATTCGCCGTTGCCATCGCGTGCTGGCTGGTCCTAGGGACCGGGCTGCCGGACCTGCTCTTTCCGCTGTGGCTGGAGGCTATTCGCCAGCTCGCCGTCCATGGCGTGGTGCTCCAGGTTCCCCGGTGGCTAGCGTGGTGGTCGTCGGACCCGGTGAAACTCGCCACGCAGATACGGTCCCTGCCCACGTCCTTCATCCTGGTCCCGTTTGGCGCGGCCGCGATCCTGGGATCCCCGTGGGCCGTCCGGGGGGTCAACCGCTGGGATAGAGCGCTGATCACCAGGCTGCTTGGCCAGCCGCTGACGCAGCGGGTCCGGGACCTGGAGAAGACCCGCGCCAGCGCCGTGGATGACTCGGCGGCTAAGCTGCGCCGGATCGAGCGGGACCTGCACGACGGCGCGCAGGCGCAGATGGTCGCGGTCGCGATGAAGCTGGGGCTCGCCAAAGAGAAGCTCGGCGGCCCAGCCGACGGGCCGGCGCAGGACGGGATAGCCCGGGCCGACCTGGAACGGGCGCTCGAGCTCGTCGACGCCGCTCACCGCAGCGCGAAGGAAGCGATCGTCGAGCTGCGCGATCTGGCCCGCGGCATCCATCCGCCGGTCCTCGACCACGGCCTCGGCACCGCGCTTGAGACCCTCGCGGCGCGCAGCGGCCTCCCCGTCGAGGTAGTCGCCGACCTGTCCGAGCGCCCGTCGGCCGCGATCGAGACCATCGCCTACTTCTGCGCGGCCGAACTGCTGGCCAACGTGGCCAAGCACAGCGGCGCCCGGCACGCCACCCTCGAGGCCGTGTGCGTGCCCGGGCTGCTGCGGGTGCGGGTCAGCGACGACGGCACAGGCGGCGCGCGGGTCAAGCCGGACAGCGGCCTGGCCGGGCTGGCCGAGCGGCTACGGACCGTAGACGGCACCATGGAGATCAGCAGCCCGCGCGGAGGGCCTACGGTGGTCACCGTAGAGATGCCGTCACACGCCTGACGAAGCCGGAGCGGACGCCGATGCGAGTGGTCATCGCCGAGGACTCTGCCGTGATCAGGGCGGGCCTGGCCGAGATTCTCGCCGACCGCGGGCACGCCGTCGTCGCCGCCGTCGGCGACGCCGGGGCGCTGCTTGCCGCCGTCGCCGAGCACCACCCGGACGTCACGGTGGTGGACGTGCGGATGCCGCCCGGCTACACCGACGAGGGGCTGCGCGCCGCGATCGCGATCCGCCGCGACCATCCGGGCACCGGGGTCCTGGTGTTCTCGCAGTACATCGAGACCCGCTACGCGGCCGACCTGCTCGGCGCGGCGTCACGCGGCGCGCCGGGCCACCGGATGGCAGGCGTCGGGTACCTGCTCAAGGACCGGGTGGCCGACGTCGAGGAGTTCGTCGAGGCGCTCAGCCGGGTGGCAGCCGGCGGCACCGCCCTTGACCCCGAGGTGGTGGCCCAGCTGCTTGGCGCCAGTCGCCGCGCCGACGTGCTCGGCGACCTCACGCCCAGGGAGCGCGACGTGCTCACGCTGATGGCCGAAGGCCGCTCCAACAGCGCCATCGCCGGGATCCTCGTCGTCTCCGAGCGGGCGGTCGAAAAGCACGTCTCCAACATCTTCAGCAAGCTCGGCCTGGCGCCATCGGACGCCGATCACCGCCGCGTGCTTGCCGTCCTCCGCTATCTGGAAGGGTGAGCGGCGGGCCGTCGCCACCGGTCGTTCGGGATGACGTTCTGATGCGTGCTAGCCGTACCCGGAATCCGGGTGACCGCACGATCGATCGGCGGATCGCATAGCGCGAGCATCGAGATATGAACATCACGGGAGCCTCGGCAAGAGGAATCGCTAGTGTGCTGGCCGTCGCGGGGCTGGCCACGGGCCTTGGCGCGTGCGGCTCGTCCCCGGC
>JBAUAY010000310.1:0-1563 GCA_049676235.1 Streptosporangiaceae bacterium | reverse complement strand
GCCCACGCCAGACCCGCGGCGACAAGCAGGCCGACGGCCAGGAGAGCGGGGTCGGCGAGGCTCACGCGCGCCTGCGCCTGGTGCTTGCGACGACTTCGATGAGCGCCGTGGCCAGGTCGGCGTCCGTGCCGATGCGGTGGATGGGCACCCCGGCCCGGCGCATTCCTGCGGCCAGGCGGGCGTCGCGTTCCTCGACGCCCGCGCGGAGCCGGGCGCGCAGCAGCGGGTCGCCGGAGTCGATGACGAGCTGCTCCCCGGTCTCGGCGTCTTCGACCACGACCAGGCCGACGTTGGGCAGTTCGTCATCGGCAGCGTCGATGACACGCAGGGCGACGACCTCGTGGCGTGGCACCAGGCGCAGCAGCGACCGGCCCCAGTCGCCGTCGCCGATGAAGTCGGAGATGACCACGATCAGGGCGCGGCGCCTGGCGAGCTTGGCGACCGTGTCGAGCATCGCCGCGAGGTCGGTCGTGCCCCTGTACTGGCCAGCACCGTGCTGGCCAGCACCGTGCTGGCCGGCACCGGGCTGGCCAGCACCGCGGTGGCCGACGTCGGCGGTCCTGGCGAGCTCGGCGCCGATGCGCAGCGCGTGTCTGCGCCCGGTGCCTGGCGGCACGGTGCGCACTGCTCCGGTGTCGTATAGCAGCGCGCCGACGCGGTTCCCGCTCCGGCCGAACAGCCGGGCGAGCACCAGGGCAAGCTCGCTGAGTACGTGGTACTTGCCGCGTCCAGGCGCCCCCACCGTCATGGACGCCGAACGGTCGAGCACCAGCCACACGGTGAGCTCACGGTCTTCGGTGAACACCCGAAGCTGCGGCTCGTTCAGCCGGGCGGTGACGTTCCAGTCGATATGCCGCGCGTCGTCGCCCTCGGTGTATTCGCGCAGGCCGACAAGGTCGGTTCCGGTCCCGCGGTGCGCGGTGCGGTAACCGCCCGCCACACGTCCGTCGAGGCGGCGGACGACCCGCCATTCCAGGCGGACCAGGAGCCGTTCGGGGGCAGGGCGCGTCGGCATGAGGTCAGCGGCCGCTCAGGACGACCTCGGGCGCGGCCACGGCATCGAGCACCTTCGTGATGATCGCGTCGGCGGTGATGTCGTCGGCCAGCGCCTCATACGACAGCACGATGCGGTGCCGCAGCACGTCGAGGGCGAGCTCGCCGACGTCGTCTGGCAGCACGTAGTCGCGGCCGTGTAGGAACGCGAGCGCCCGGGCGCCGGTGACGAGGGCGATCGAGGCGCGCGGGCTGGCCCCGTAGCTTATGTACCGCTTCAGGTCGCCGAGCCCGGCGCTGACCGTCCTGCGGGTCGCGGTCACCAGGCGCACGGCGTAGTCGACGACGGCGGTATCGACGTAGATCTCCCGCACGCGCTCCTGCATGCCGATCAGGTCCGCCGGGCCGAGCAGCGCGCGGACCGGTTCGGCGGGGCGCAGCGCGCGGTCGACGATCGTGTGTTCCTCAGTGGCGCTTGGGTAGCCGACGACGACCTTCATCATGAACCGGTCGACCTGCGCCTCGGGCAGCGGGTAGGTGCCCTCGGACTCGATCGGGTTCTGCGTCGCC
>JBAUAY010000309.1:0-1891 GCA_049676235.1 Streptosporangiaceae bacterium | reverse complement strand
ACGAGATGGCGTCGTCGAGCTTCCCGTGCGCGCGCAATGTGACGACCGCCTTCTCGGAGTTCTCCCGGTAGGCGTCCTTGAGCGGCTGCTGTACGGCGCGCAACTCGGCGCTGTCCATGACGGCTCCTCTACGGTGCGGTAACAACAACTCCACCACAGCGTAATCTGCCCGATGCCACCGCAGGGGGCCGCGTTTCGTCAGATTGGGCATGAAGAACGAACTCCGGACCGCCGCCGGGGCGGCCGTGGCGGCACTGCTGATCGCGGGATGCGGATCCAATCCGGCCCCGCCGCCGGTCGTGGCCCACGGCGTGGCCGCCAGGGAACCTCTGGTGAGCCCGCGTCCGTACGGTGCGGCGGACACCGCGTTCGGCCTCGACGTGCTCAACGCCTGGTGCCGGACCGATCCGCGGGCCAACCTGGTGCTGTCGCCGTCCAGCCTGGCCAGCGGGCTCGGCATGGCGTATCTCGGCGCCCGCGGCGGCACGGCACGGGCCATGGCCGGCGTGCTGCAGCTGCCGGCGGCGGGCGGCCAGCAGCTCGAAGCCGGCCTACAGGCACGGTCGGCCGCGCTGCGGGATCTAAGCGGCCCGGGCGTGACCCTCGACGCTACCGATCAGGTATGGGCCGACCCAGGTCTGGTGACCGAACGCAGCTACCTGAACGCCGTCGCCACCGGCTACGACGCCGGCGTCGCGCAGGCGCCACTGCTGCACAGCCCCGAGCGGGCCAGGCAGGAGATCGACCAGGCGATCGCGACCGCGACCAGGGGCCAGATCCCGCAGTTGCTGCTGCCTGGCTCGCTGAACAACATCGGCTGGGTGCTGACTGACGCACTCTACATGCACGCCGCGTGGGCGACCCCGTTCGACGCCAACGCGACAAGTCCGCGCCCGTTCACGACGGCCGCTGGCCAGCAGGTCACGGCGCAGTTCATGACCGGTGGCCAGTTCCGCGCGGTCCAAGCGGGCGGCTGGACCGCCGTATGGCTCCCGTACAGTGGCGGCAAGCTGGCCATGGAAGCGCTGCTGCCGCCCGCGGCCGACGCAGGCTGCACGATGCCCGCCGCGGCCACCCTCGGCACGATGACCTCCCGCCTGGCGTCCGGCCAGCCCGGCGCACTGACCAGAAGCGTCGCATTTCCGAAGGTGAACCTCGGCTCCCATATCAGCGTGAAGCCACTACTGGCCGCACTCGGCATGGGCGTCGCCTTCACCCCGTCTGCGGACTTCACCGGGCTATCCCCGCAGGCGTGCTGTATCGGCCTGGTCGAGCAGGCGGCCACCCTGGGGGTCGGCGAGAAGGGCACGGTGGCCAGTGCCGCGACGGCGGTCGGCATGGAACCCACTGCGGCGCGGATGCTGCCGCCCCAGGTCGTGTTCGACCGTCCCTACCTGATGGTGGTGACCGACCGCGCGACCGGCGAGCCCCTGTTCATGGCCCGGGTCGCCAACCCTGCAACACACTAATTACCTTGCTTCTAGGGCTATATTTCGCTATCATGTTCTATAAAGATCCTCATTCTGAACGGGGGGTGGCGCATGCACCCGGCACCGGTTCCAGCCGACGGCGGCCCGGACGACTCCCGGCCCGGCACGCCGCCCGGCCCGGACCAGGACCCGCCCGGCGCCGGGGATGCCTGGGAGCCGGTGATCACCCGCCCGGACCCGATGACGGAGGAGGAGCGCCAGGCCTGGCTGGATGCCCTGGATGAGCCGTCCGACCCGGAGGAATACCCCGACCCGGACGGGCCGCCCCCGCCCGGTGAAGACGAGCTGACGGCGGAGGAGATCGCGGAGATCCGTGAGGCTACGGAGGCTGAGGCGCGGGCGGCGGTGAACGGGGCGCGGTCGGGCACCACCGGGGCGCTGGCCGCGATCGCGGCGCTGGG
>JBAUAY010000308.1:0-1603 GCA_049676235.1 Streptosporangiaceae bacterium | reverse complement strand
CGGGGCCACCCAGGTGCGGCCCATCCGGCCGCGTCCCGCGCTCTGCTCCTCCGCGGCGAGCACCACGCCTTCCGGCGCGCCGCCCAGGGCCCGGTCCAACAGGTCGGCGTTGGTCGAGCCGGTACGGTCCACCACCTCCACGGCCTGCCACAGGCCGCCCGGCCGCAGCACGGCCCGGGCCAGGCCCGCCGCGTCCAGGGGCTTGCGGCCGGGTGAGGTGTCCTGGGCCGGCGTACGGTTCTCGGCTCGCATGGTAAACCACTATTGTTCAGTTGCCGGGAGGAGGGAAATCGTTGACCGGTCTCGGAACGAGCCAGCGCCGCAGCGCGGACGACGGCAGCTCGCCGGAACGCGGCGCCGGGCCGGAACGCCGGCGGAGCTGGCAGCTGTGGCCGCCGGAGATCTCCTGGGATCCCGGCCCGCTGGCCGCGCGGGCCAGGGCCGCCGCGGCCGGCCTGACTCCTGCCGCGCTGTGGCGGAACCACCGGCTGTTCACCATCGTGGCCTGCATTTCTGTCATACCGCGGGTGATCGCCGCGCTCGGGTTCAAGCCCGCCCTGCTCATCCAGGACTCGTTCTCCTACCTGGCCGAAGGCGTCCACCTGACTCCGCTGTCGCAGCTAAGGCCCGCCGGCTACCCGCTGATGCTGCGGGTGCTCGAACCGTTCCACAGCCTGCTGCTCGTCACCACGCTGCAGCACCTGATGGGCATCGGGCTCGGCGTGATCATCTACGGGGTGCTGCGGACCCGCGGGCTGCCGGCCTGGGGGGCAACGCTCGCCGCCACGCCGACGCTGTTCGACTCGCGGCAGATCTGGCTGGAATCCTCGATCCTGCCCGACACCCTGTTCACGCTGGTGCTCATGATCGCCGTCGCGATCCTCATCCTCCGGCCCAAGCCCACGATCTGGCAGGCCGTAATCGTCGGGGTGCTCGTCTCCTGGGCCTCGGTCATCCGCGGCAACGGCGCCCCCGTCTTCGTGATCATCCTCGCTTTCCTGCTGCTCCAGCGGGTCGGCTGGAAGGTGTTCACCGCGTGCCTGGCCGCGTTCGCGATCCCGCTGCTCGGTTACGTCCTTATCTTCTTCGCGGAGTACGGCCAGTTCGACATCACGAACAGCAGCGGGCTGTTCCTGTGGTCGCGGACTACGTCGTTCGCCAACTGCGCGACCATCAAGCCGCCGGCCGACCTGGCCTCGCTCTGCCCGGAGAACCAGCCTGGCCACCCGACCTCGCCCGCCCCCGCCTGGTCCGTTGACGCGCTGCTGAACGAGCGCAGCCCGGCCGACTACCTGTGGGCAGCCGGCGCCTGGTACCGGACCGACGCCAACCCCGGCATCAACGCGTACAACAACAAGCTGGCCATGCAGTTCGCCGAACGGGCCATCCTGGCGCAGCCCCTCGACTACGCCAAGACGGTCGGCGAGGGCGTGTTTCTGACCTTCTTCGGCACTGACCGGTCGCAGACGTACCTGTCGGATCACTTCACCGTGGCCCCGCACGTCAGCACGCTCGCGCCGTACATGAAGAGCGACGAGCACAGGTACGCGCACACCACCTCGAACACCCACGTCGTCCAGCCGTGGGCCTTCTTCATGTTCCT
>JBAUAY010000307.1:0-18615 GCA_049676235.1 Streptosporangiaceae bacterium | reverse complement strand
CCCCGGACGAGGTCGCGCAGGTCCGCCGCGGACAGCCGGGTGCCGGACGGCAAGACGACGCTGCCTCCGGACCGCCGGATGGTCACGCCACCCCGGCCGCGGATCTCGATGTCCTGCGCCCGCAGGTCGATCAGCACCGCGGTGTGCTCGTCGACGCCCAGCACGGCGGCGTCGGCGGGAAGCTCGCGCTCCATCACCGCCAGCCTCCGCATCCCGAGGTAGCAGTACCTGGTGTCGTAGCGGCCGCCCTCGGCGTTGTCGTAGTGGGGGATGACCGCGACCTTCAGGCCGAGCGTCCCGAGCAGGTCAAGCCCGGGCAGCCAGCGCGGCGCGCCGCCCGCCTTGTAGATTTCGTAAACCGGCACGCTGAACTGTCCCGCGGTGGCGGCCGCCGCCGAGGCCAGCACGGTCATCCCGTGGCCGGCCAGGACGCGGTCCCGCAGCCCTGCCGCGACTGGCCCGGCCTGCCAGTGCGCGAGCGCATAAGACGGGCTCCCCGGCCCGGCGAACACCCAGTCCGCGGTCCCGATATCAGCCGCCTGCCCTCCTTCGTCCTGCTCGTCTTCGCCGGTAAGCGGCGGCGCCATCCCGGGATCCGCGTCCGGGCTGGTGCCCGCCGCGATGCGTACCTGTAGGCCGACGCTGTCCGCGAAGTAGCGCTGCGCGCGCGCGGAGACGTCGGCGGCGTTCTCCTGGAACGCGTAAGGAGTCGCGAGCACTATCGCCTGCGGATGGTCCAGGCCGAGCCGTGACACGAGGTCCCGGTGCACTGTGACCATCGTCGGGCTGGTCTCGCCGGATCCGATGATCGCCAGCATCCGGCCTTCAGGGAAATGAGCCATCGCCCTTCCCGTTCCTGATCCCATGGTGGTGGCAGTCTGCCCGCACTAGCCGGCTCGATGTTCCATCGAGCCGGCTCTGGGCGGTTCGATGGAACATCGAGCCGGCCCGCCACGCCGCCAGGACCGGTGCGGGACTTGGACAACACCGTTCTAGTCATTACAGTGCCACATTCATGCTGGATGCACCGGTTTGGGTAGATGCTGAGAGTGAGCAGATTACTACCTAGGCGAACTGGCAGTAGTCAGTGCGGCCGACCGGGTCCGGGCCTGGGCCTGGGCCACCGCCAAGCATCACTTCGCCATGGCGTGCCGGCTTCGCCTCAGTCGGACTGCCTCGCGCGCCTGGACTTCCCCGCCACGCCAGGCTTGAAGCCCCAGGTCGCGGCCGCGATCGCGGTCAGCACGAACAGCACGAACGTGATGGCGTGCACGCTGGTGCAGTACAGGCAGATGCTCCCGATGATGAACAGCTCGGCGTAGATCAGGTAGAGCACGAAGCCGATGGCGACCACCACGGACGCCATCCGGACCAGGTGGATCTCGCGCCTGGCCGCCTGCCACGCCCACGGGCTCATGATCGCCGCCGCGAACAGGTAGAAGGCCAGCCCGAGCACCGCCACCGGGATCCCGAACACGTAAGACTGCGGGCTGGTGGTCACCTTGGTGCAGTTCACCAGCCCCGATTCCGAGCACCCGGCCAGCGTCGACTCGGTGAAGTGCGCGATCGTCAGGTAGATCGACACGCCCAGCCCGGCCAGGGCCAGCACGAAGGTGGTGAGCTGCAGCCAGAGGGCGGGTCCGCTCTGGGTAGCGTCCTCCTGGGGGACCTGCGCCCGCGCGCCGCGCCCGGCCGCGCCGTTCCGCGCCGCCGCAGTCCGCACCTGATCGCGTCCGCCGTTCTTGGTGGCGGTGCCACCCCGGTTGCCCCCGCCGTTCCGGTTGGCCCCGCCGTTCCGGTTGCCCCCGCCGTTCCGGTTACCGCCGCCGTTCCGGTTGGCAGTGCCGTTCCGGTCAGCACTGCCGTCGCCGGTCGCGCCACCGTTGCGGGCGGCGCTGCCGCTCTTGACGGCCGCGCTCTTGACCGCGGTGCCGGACCTGGTGGCGTTTCTCGCCGCGTCGGCCTGGGCGCCGGTTCGCGCTTTCCGGGCACGGTTTGACTTCGACGCGGTCATCCGAGCTTCGCCTCCGATGATTTCACGGCTGCTGCTGTGCGGGCGGTCTCTAGATGCTCAACGTGACCGACACCTGACGCCAGATTCTACCCCGCGAGCCTCCGCTCGCAGCCTTAGTGCTAGCTCAGGATCAGATCTGGCTTTCCAGAGACTTGACGGTGGCCGTGCAGGCGCTGGCGGGCTGGTCGCCGGTCAGCTGGCAGATCGCGGCCGTGATGTAGTTGGCCGTGCCGTCGACGGCCTGGGCGACCGGGCTGCTCGGGTTGCTCAGGTCCGCCGCGATCGTGGCCCAGCTGAGCCCGGCCAGGACCCCCGCGTTGTAGCTGGCCCCGGCGATCAGGTACTTGTTGCCGAAGTCCACGAACGGGATAGCCCCGCCCGAACTCGAGTCGTACTTGTTGATCAGCGCTTCCTGAGCGCTGGTAGGCGTCTCGAGGTTGGTGTATGAGCCGGTCGAACGATCCGGGATGTTGGTCTGCAGCTCGACCGGGGTAAAGGTCAGATACTTGCTGGTGTACTTAGCGTGGACGAACGTCCAGGTCGGGGTGTTGGGGTCGGGCTCGGCTTGGCCGGCCCCGTTCGCGGCGGCGGAGTGTACGGTGGCCAGCCCGGAGAACGTGCCGAACCGGCTCAGCGCCACGATCATCGCCCAGCGCTCAGCCGCGCAATACGGACAGTACTCGGCGCCCATATACAGCACCTCGGGCTTGCCGTTGGCGGTCAGGGCCGAGCCGCTGATGGTCGTGGGCTTGGCCGTGACCGCGCCGCTGCCGGTCCCGACCTTGTCCAAGGTACTGGCGGGCACGCTCGTGACGCCGGACACGACGCTGGCCAGGGCCGCGCCGGTCGGGCCGTTCGGTGAGTTGTCCGAGGGCGGCGTGCTGTTCAGCTTGACCACGATGAAGACCAGCACGATGGCCAGCACGGCGACGACGCTGCCCGACGCGATGAGAATCCGCCTGCGCTGCTCGGCCCGGTGCTGCGCCGCGCGCTGCGCGGCGATCTTCTCCCGGCGGGTGGATTCGACCTTTGTTCTGCTTGCCTTGCCCATACTCGCTTCGTCCAGCCTCTGTCCGTCATCCCGGATAACGCGCTCTATCGTAAGCGGTTTGGCTGCCCTGGTGCGCGCTGCCACCGGGACTCAGAGCTAACCCTCAGCCAGCGGCGAGGAAAAGGTCAGCGAGTGGCCGGATGCGGGCCACGCCCGAGGACGGCCCGAACGCCCAGGCCGAGGCCCCACCCGGCGGCACGAGGCCTTCTGTATACCGTCCCGTTTCGCCGCCCACGGGCGTAAACCACGCAAAGTGACGTAACGGGCAAGATAGCCCGACGATTCTATAAAGCTCTCCTGGCAGGCCTCCGCCGCCCGGTACGGCTTAGGACGAGGGTGCCGGCCCTCACGGCAGGTAGTGAGGGGGGTGCCGTGAGGGCCGGCGGCTCCGGGTCGCGCGGGACCCGGAGGCTTCAGCCGGCGGTGCCGGGCCCTGGTCGGCCGCGCCGGAGTATCAAGGGCCAGGCGGGCCGTCCAGGCCAGCATGACCGAAGGAGCGGGACTGGGTATGCGGCAGCACGGACGCGACGGACAGGTCGGTGCTGGCGTCCGGTTCATCGTGGCTGGCCGCCGGGCGTCGCTCGGCACTGGACCGGGCAGGTTGCGGCTGATCCCAGCGGCACTGTTGCTGATCCCGGAGGCGGCGGATCCGGGTCCGCTCCGCAAGCGTGCCGATGAGCTCCTGGTGGACCGCTGCCGCGGCCGAAGTGATTGCGGCGGCGTCCATCAGGTCCCAGAAATCCCAGCAGCCCGAGCTGTAACAAATTTCCCCGTCTTCGCCACTATCCCCAAGCCTCCCCGTACCGTTGAGCATCTGACGCGCCCGACCTGCGGAAGCTGGAGGTGAGAGCCGCGGCGCAGGCGCCCTCGTGGCGCGACCAACTATTAATTGGTCGTCTCTATACGATCTAGATTTTTTCTGGATGACTAGAACAAATCACTGTAGCCTTAATGACGAGGCTCCAGCCCGGGTGGGGGCGGACCTTCGGGTCTTTGGGGTGTTCTGGCGAGCGGAAGGTCGGCGAAGCCGTGGTGTTGCGCGTCGGCGTGCTTGGTCCCGTAACGGCCTGGTATGGAGATCAGGAACTACCTGTGGGGCAGCCTAGGCAGCAGGCTGTGCTCGGCATCCTAGCGATGCGGGCGAACCGGGTGATATCCCGGGGCGAGCTGGTCGATGCGGTCTGGGGACAGGATCCCCCGGCCAGCGCCGAGGGCGGCATCTACACCTACGTGGCCGGCCTGCGCCGGGTCATCGAACCCAACCGGTCGCTGCGCGGACCGGGGCGGGTCCTGGTCTCGTCCGGGGCTGGATACGTGCTCCACCTGGTGCCCGGCCAGCCGGACGCGGTGGCCTTCGAGCAAGACCTCGGCCGGGCCCGCCAGCTGCGTAAGACCGGTGACCTGGCCGGCGCGGTGGTCGCGCTCAACTCTGCCCTTTCGCTGTGGCGGGGTATCGCGTTCGCCGGGGTGCCCGGCCCGTTCGCGGAGACGGAGCGGGTGCGGCTCGGCGAGCTGCGTTCGGCGGCCGCGGAAGAGCGAGCCGACGTCCTGCTGTCGCTTGGCCGCCACGAGGAGGTCGTGCCCGACCTGACCGCGATGGTGAAGGATCATCCGCTCCGGGAGCGGATGCGCGGGCTGCTGATGATCGCGCTGTACCGCAGCGGACGGCACGCCGAGTCGCTGCGGGTGTTCGCCGAAGGCCGGCGGATGCTCGCCGATGAGCTCGGCATCGATCCGGGCAGCGACCTGTCCCGCATCCACCAGCAGGTGCTGACCATGGATCCGGTCCTGGCCGCCCCGGACAGCCCGGCCCTGGTGACGCTCGACGGCGACGCGACGGGGACCGGTTTCGCGTTCGGCGACGGCCAGCGGCGACCCCGGGCCGAGCGCATGGTCACGCCGGTGCCAGCCCAGCTGCCGCTGGACGCGCCCGGCTTTTCCGGCCGCCACGAAGAACTCGGCCTGCTGCATGCGATGCTGTCGACGAAATCCGCCGGATCCGGCCAAGCTAGGTCCAGCGAGGCCAGCCCGGGGGAGGCTGGCCCGGGGGAGGACAACACCGACCAGACAGTGCCGATCGTGGCCATCTCGGGAACGGCGGGAACGGGGAAGACCGCGCTTGCCGTCCGGTTCGGCCGCCAGGTGGCCAAGCACTTCCCCGGCGGCCAGCTGTACGTCAACCTGCGAGGCCTGGATCCCGCCACCCCGCCGATGGAGCCGGCCGAGGCGCTGCGGTTCTTCCTCGACGCGCTGGGTGTGCCGCCGTACCGGATCCCGGCCGACACCGAGGGCCGGTCCGCCCTGTTCCGCAGCATGCTCGACGGCAAGCGGATGCTGATCGTCTTGGACAACGCCCGCAACGTGGCCCAGGTGCGTCCGCTGCTGCCCGGCTCGCCGGGTTCCCTGGTCGTGGTGACCAGCCGCAACGAGATGACCGGGCTGGTGGCCGCCGAGGGGGCGGTGCCGCTCACGCTCGACGTGCTCACCTACGCCGAGGCGCGCGAGATGCTCGTACGTCGGCTCGGCCAGGACCGGGCCGCGGCCGAGCCCGAGGCGGCGGACGAGATCATCTTCTCCTGCGCGCGCCTCCCGCTGGCCCTAGGCATCGCGGTCGGCCGCGCGGCCGGCCGGCCCAAGCGCCCGCTAACCGAACTGGCCGCCGAACTGCGTGACGCCAGGGGCAGGCTGGACGCGCTCGAGGCCGGTGACGCGGTCACCAACGTACGGGCCGTGCTTTCCTGGTCCTACGACCAGCTGTCCGAGCCCGCGGCGCGGATGTTCCGCCTGCTCGGCGTGCACCCGGGTCCGGACATCTCCCTGTCGGCGGCGGCCAGCCTGGCCGGGGTGGCTCGCGCCGACGCGGGCGGCGCGCTGCGCGAGCTGAGCCGGACCCACATGGTCGCCGAGCACCTGCCCGCCAGGTTCACGTTCCACGACCTGCTCCGTGCGTACGCCGCCGACCAGGCCGAGCGGCACGACCCGGCGCCGGAGCGCCGGGCCGCCGCGCACCGGGTGCTCGATCACTACCTGCACACGGCGATGGCGGCCTCGCACCGGTTCAGCCCGTTCCGGTACCCGCTGCAGCTGGCCTCCCCGCAGCCGGGCGTGCTGCCCGCCGACGTGGCGGACAAGGAGCAGGCGATGGCCTGGTTCGACGCCGAGGTCCCGGTTCTGCTCGCGCTGATCGCCTTTGCCGACACAGGCGGCTTCGACACCCACGCCTGGCAGATCCCCTGGACGCTCGGCCCGTTCTTCAACCGGCGCGGCCGGTGGCGGGACTACATCGCCACCCAGCAGACCGCGCTGGCCGCGGCCGGGCGCCTCGGCGACACGCTCGCGCTGGCGCACGCGCATCACCTGCTCGGCCATGTCCAGTCGCAGGTGGGCGACTACGAGGCGGCCGACCCGAACTTCCGCCGGGCGCTCGATGAGTTCCGTGAGCTCGGTGACCGGGCCAATGAGGCCGTGGTCCTGAACGGCCTGGCCGGCATGCTGGAGAAGCAGGAGCGCTACCCCGAGGCGCTGGCCGTCGCGCTGGACGCGCTTCGGATGCTCAAGGCCGTCGGGCACTGGTGGACCCAGGCCACCCTGGAAAACGGGGTCGGCTGGCTATACGCGCACCTGGGCCAGTACGACCGGGCGCTGACTCACTGCCAGCGGGCGCTTGCCCTGCACCGCGATTCCGGCCACCGCAGCGGCACCGCAGACACCTTGGACAGCCTGGCCTACGTCTACCTGCACCTGGGTGACATCGCCGCGGCCAAGTCCCACTACACCAAGGCCATCGAGGCCTACCGCGAGATCGGCTCGCCGTTCGGCGAGGGCAACTCGCTGGCCGGGCTCGGCGACGCCCTGCTGGCCGAGGGGAACCCCGGTGCCGCCGGGGCGGCCTGGCGCGAGGCCGTCGTCATCCTGGACCGGCTCCCGCACCCGCTCGCAGACGAGGTCCGGAGCAGGCTCCGTGGCCTGCCGGAAGCCAGCCACGGGCGCGCGGAGCAGGCGGCTGCCAACCCCGCAGGCCCCGCCGGTACAGGCCACCTGACCGGGGCAGCCACCGCGGCTCGTTAGGTATAAAAGAAACGGGCCACGGGGATGAAACCTGCTCGACCGCGGGGGTAGACCTGGGAGGAACCCGGTCAAATAGTACGAAAGGTGCATAATCTGGTGACGACGAGGGCGCTGCTGCTCGAGAACATCCATCCCGACGCGTCGGCGCGCCTGGCCAAGGAGGGCTTTCAGGTCGCCACGCTGCCGCGCGCGCTCGGCGAGGACGAGCTCATCGAGGCCATCGGCGACGTGAGCCTGCTCGGCATCAGGTCCGGGACCCAGGTCACCGACCGGGTCCTGGCCGCGGCGCCCCGCCTGGTCGCGGTCGGCGCCTTCTGCATTGGCGTCAACCAGATCGACCTGGCCGCCGCGAGCAAGCGCGGCGTGGCGGCGTTCAACGCGCCGTTCTCCAACACCCGCAGCGTGGTCGAGCTGGCGCTGTCCGAGATCATCGCCATGGCCCGGCGGCTGCCGGAGAAGAATGCGCAGATGCACGCGGGCTACTGGGACAAGTCCGCGGCCGGGAGCCACGAGGTGCGTGGCCGCAGGCTCGGCATCGTGGGCTACGGCAACATCGGCACCCAGCTGTCGGTGCTGGCGGAGAATCTCGGCATGTCCGTCTACTTCTACGACATCGCGGACAAGCTGGCCCTTGGTAACGCGCGGCGCTGCTCGACCCTGACTGAGCTGCTGGAGTCGGTGGAGACCGTCACCCTGCACGTGGACGGGCGGGACGGCAACCACGGCTTCTTCGGCCAGGCCGAGTTCGCCGCGATGCGGCCGCGCTCCCTGTTCCTGAACCTGTCCCGCGGCTTCGTGGTCGACCACGCGGCGCTGCGCCGCAATGTCGAGTCCGGGCACATCGCCGGAGCGGCCATCGACGTCTTTCCCACCGAACCGAAAAGCCGCGGCGACGAGTTCGTCTCCGAGCTGCGCGGGCTGCCGAACGTCATCCTCACCCCGCACATCGGCGGCTCGACCGAGGAGGCCCAGCAGGACATCGGCGAGTTCGTCGCGAACAAGCTGGCCGAGTACATGACCTCGGGTGCCACCTCGCTCAGCGTGAACCTGCCGGGCATCACGCTGCCGGTCACCAGCGGCACGCACCGCCTGGTGCACCTGCACCGGAACGTGCCCGGCGTGCTGGCCTCCATCAACCGGGTACTGGCCGAGCACGGCGTCAACGTCGAGGGCCAGTTGCTGCGGACCAGGGACGAATTCGGCTACGTGCTGACCGATATCGGCTGCCAGTACAGCGAGGACGTGCTCGCTGAGCTGCGCGCGATGCCGGTCACCATCCGGCTGCGCACCCTGCGCTCGCCCTGAGTCTTATAGCGGCGTCACGTAGGCACCGGAGATCCCGCCGTCGACCAGGAACGTCGATGCGGTGATGAACGAGGCATCGTCGCTGGCCAGGAACGTGACCGCGGCGGCGATCTCCTCGGCCTCGGCGAACCGGCCCATCGGCACGTGCACCAGCCGGCGCTGCGCCCGCTCCGGGTCGGCCGCGAACAACTCGCGCAGCAGCGGCGTGTTCACCGGCCCTGGGCACAGCGCGTTGACCCGGATCCCCTCGCGGGCGAACTGCACCCCGAGCTCGCGGGAGAGGGCGAGCACACCGCCCTTGGACGCGGTGTAGGAGATCTGCGAGGTGGCCGAGCCCATGACCGCGACGAACGAGGCGGTGTTCACGATCGCCCCCTTGCCCTGAGCCCGCATGTAGCCGATCGCTTCCTTGCAGCACAGGTACACCGAGGTCAGGTTGACCTCCTGGACCCGGCGCCAGGCCTCCAGCGAGGTGTCCAGGATCGAGTCGTCGTCGGGCGGTGAAATGCCGGCGTTGTTGAACGCCACGTCGACCGAGCCGTAGGTGTCCTTCGCCGCGCGGAACGCCGCGGTCACGTCGGCGGGAACTGTCACGTCGGCGTGCACGAACAGCCCGCCGGTCTCCGCTGCGGCCTTCTCGCCGTCGGCGTCGTCGATGTCGACCGCCACCACGTGGGCGCCGTCCGCCGCGAACCGCCGCGCGGCGGCCAGCCCGATCCCGCTGCCCGCGCCGGTGATGACGACGGTCCTGCCCTCGAACCTCATGGTGCCTGCCTTCCGCTCACTGGTCTGTCGCGATGAAGACGTTCTTGGTCTCGGTGAACGCGTTCGGGGCGTCCGGTCCGAGCTCACGGCCGAGGCCGGACTGCTTGAAGCCGCCAAACGGCGTCCAGTACCGCACCGAAGAATGCGAGTTGACCGACAGGTTCCCGCTCTCCACCGCCCGGGCCACCCGGATCGCGCGGCCCACGTCCGAGGTCCAGATCGAGCCGGACAGGCCGTAGGGCGAGTCGTTAGCGATGGCCACCGCGTCCGCCTCGTCGGTGAACGGGGTCACGGTCACCACCGGGCCGAACACCTCCTCGGTGTAGGCCGGGTCATCCGGGCGCACCGGGGCGAGCACGGTCGGCGGGTACCAGAACCCAGGGCCGGAAGGAGCGTGGCCACGGAACGCCACCGGCGCCCCGGCGGGCACGTAGGAGGCGACGTGCGCGCGGTGCGCCGCCGAGATCAGCGGTCCCATCTCGGTCGCCGCTGCGGCGGGGTCGCCGACGGCGACGCCCATGACCGCGGGCTCGAGCAATTCCATGAACCGGTCGAGGACCGACTGCTGCACCAGGATCCGCGACCGGGCGCAGCAATCCTGCCCGGCGTTGTCGAATACCGCGTAGGGCGCGGTCGCCGCGGCCCGTTCCAGGTCGGCGTCGGCGAACACGATGTTGGCGCTCTTGCCGCCGAGTTCCAGCGTGAGCCGCTTCACGTGCCGCGCGCAGCCCGCCATGATCTGCTGGCCCACCTCGGTGGACCCGGTGAAGACGATCTTGCGTACCAAAGGATGGTCGACCAGCCGCTGCCCCACCACGCTGCCCTTGCCCGCCAGCACCTGGAAAACGCCCTCCGGCAGGCCGGCCTCCAGCGCGAGCTCGCCGATCCGCATCGCGGTCAGCGGGGTCGCCTCGGCGGGCTTGGCCACGACGGCACACCCCGCGGCCAGCGCGGGCGCCATGCCCCAGGACAAGATCGGCATCGGGAAGTTCCACGGCACGATGAGGCCGACCACGCCGACGGGCTCGTGGAAGGTGACGTTCAGTCCGCCGGGCACCGGGATCTGCTGGCCGCACAGTCGTTCCGGCGCGGCCGAGTAGTACAGCAGCACGTCGCGGACGTGCCCGGCTTCCCAGCGGGACTGCCCGACCGGATGGCCCGAGCCGGCCACCTCCAGCCCGGCCAGCTCTTCGACGTGTTCGTCGACGACGCCGGCGAAAGAACGGAGCAGCCGGGCGCGGTCCCCGGGCGCGACATCGCGCCAGGCGGCCTGGGCGGCCGCGGCGCGGGCGATCGCCTCGTCGGCCTGCTCGGCCGAGGCCTGGGTCACCGTGGTGACCGGCTCCTCGGTCGCGGGATTGAGCACGGTGAACTGAGACATCCTGCGGTTACCCCTTCACAGATCGTTACAGGCGCTCGGAATTATAGGCGCTCGAAGCAGCGCCGCAGCTCCCAGTCGGTCACCGCTGCGTCGTAGGCGGCCAGCTCGACCCGGGCGTAGTTGGCGTAGTGCTCCACCACTTCCGCGCCGAACGACTCCCGGGCCAGCTCGCTCTTCTCCCATAGGTCCAGGGCGTCGTGCAGGGTGTGCGGGACCCGCGCGGAGGTGTCGGAGTAGGCGTTGCCGGTCATCGGGGGCTCTAGCGGCAGCTCGTGGTCGATGCCGTGCAGGCCGGCCGCGATAATCGCGGCGACCGCCAGGTACGGGTTCACGTCGCCGCCGGGCACGCGGTTCTCCACCCGCAGCGAGGACCCGTGGCCGACCAGCCGCAGCGCGCAGGTGCGGTTGTCCGGTCCCCAGCGGACCGAGGTGGGCGCGAAGCTGCCCGGTACGTAGCGCTTGTAGGAATTGATGTTGGGCGCGTAGCACAGGGCCAGCTCGCGCAGCGCGGCGAGCTGACCGGCCAGGAAGTGCTCGCCGAGCTTGGACAGGCCGTAAGGTCCGTCCCCGGCCATCACGGGAGCCCCATCCGCCGCGCGCAGCGAGAGGTGGATGTGGCAGGAGTTGCCCTCGCGGGCGTTCGGCTTGGCCATGAAGGTAATGCTGTTCCCGTCCTGGGCCGCGATCTCCTTCGCGCCGGTCTTGTAGATCGAGTGGTTGTCGCAGGTGGTCACCGCCTCCGCGTAGCGGAACGCGATCTCGTGCTGGCCGAGGTTGCATTCACCCTTGGCCGACTCCACGTACAGGCCGGCCCCGGCCATCTCGTTCCTGATCCGGCGCAGCAGTGGCTCGATCCGGGAGGTGCCCAGGATCGAGTAGTCCACGTTGTACTGGTTGGCCGGGACCAGGTCGCGGTAGTCCTTGGCCGCGGCCTGCTCGTAGGAGTCCTGGTAGACGACGAACTCAAGCTCGGTGCCGACCATCGCGGTCCAGCCGCGCTCGGCGAGCCGGGCGGTCTGCGCCGCCAGGATCTGCCGCGGGGAGGCCACCACCGGCGCGCCGTCCAGCCAGGTCAGGTCCGCGATCACCAGGACGGTGCCCTCGTGCCACGGGACCCGGCGCAGCGTGGCCATGTCCGGTGCCATCACGAAGTCGCCGTAGCCGCGGTCCCAGGACGACATGGCGTACCCGTCGACCGTGTTCATGTCCACGTCCACGGCGAGCAGGTAGTTGCAGCCCTCGGAGAAGTGTTCGGCCACCTCGTCCAGGAAGAACTCCGCCGAAAGCCGCTTGCCCTGCAGTCGGCCCTGCATGTCGGTGAAGGCGAGCACGACGGTATCGATCTCGCCCTCCCCGACAGCGACGCGCAGCTGCTCCAGGCTCAGCAGGCCACGCCGCGAGCCGTGGCCCTCGGTCTGCGCGGGCATCAGGAGGAAAGCTCCTGCTCGATCGCGGCCAGTTCCTCCGCCGTGCCCTGGACCTTGGGACCCTTGAACCAGTTCTTGGCCGAGACCAGCCAGTAGATGGCCGCGAAGCCGAGCACCACGATCACGGCCACGACGGTGTAGTTGAAGTTGACCCAGCCGATCGGGCTGGCGGTGGGCAGCATGAACAAGATCGTGATGAAGACCACCCAGATGACCGCGATGGTGCCGACCACGTAGCTCCACCGGCCGAGGTGCCAGGGCCCGCGCTTGAAGCTATCGCCCTGCCGCAGCCGCAGGAACGTGGGTATCACGTAGGCGATGTACAGGCCGATGACCGCGATCGAGGTGACCGCGGCGTAGGACGCGCTGTTCCACAGGTACGGCAGGCCCAGGATCAGCGCCCCGCCCGCCGCCAGCCAGATCGCGTTGGTTGGCGTCCTGGTCCGCTTGTTCACCTGGTGCCAGAGGTTCGAGCCGGGCAGCGCCCCGTCCCGGGAGAACGCGTAGATCATCCGCGAGTTCGCGGTGACCGAGGACATCCCGCAGAACAGCTGGGCGCCGATGACCACGAGCAGCAGCAGCTTGGCGCCGGTGGCTCCGATCGCGGTGACCCAGATCTGGGCCGGCGGCACCAGCGCGCTGGTGTAGAGGGCGTAGTGGGTCTTCTGGATCGCGAACGTGATCCCGATCAGCAGCACCCAGCCGGCGATGAGCGACACCACGATCGACATCACGATGCCGCGCGGGCCGCTGCGCGAAGCGTCGTGGGTCTCCTCGGTCATGTGCGCCGAGGCGTCGTACCCTGTGAACGTGTACTGGGCCAGCAGCAGGCCCAGCAGCAGCACGTAGAACGTGCTGTGCCAGCCGGTGTTGTTGACGATGTTGGTGAACACATAGCCGGCCGAGGCGTGCTTGGAGGGCGCGAAGGCGAGCACCGCCACGATGATCAGCACGCCGAAGATGTGCCACCAGACGCTAATGTCGTTCAGCAGCGCGACCAGCCGGATGCCCAACTGGTTCATCACGCCGTGCACGAACAGCACGATCGCGAAGATCAGGATCGTCACCCAGTGCGCGGTGCTGACCCCCCACACCAGGTTGAGCAGCGCGTTGATGAAGAACGCGGCGCCGAAGTCGATGCCTGCGGTGACCGCGACCTGGCCGAGGAAGTTGAACCAGCCGGTGAACCAGGACCAGGCCGGCCCGTTCTTGCGGGCCAGCTTGGCCGACCAGTAGTACAGGCCGCCGGCCGTCGGGAAGCTGGAGCAGACCTCGGCCATGGCCAGCCCGACCATCAGCGTCATGATCCCGACGATGGGCCAGCCCCAGACGATGATGGCGGGCCCGCCGGTGTTCATGCCGTACCCGTACAGGGTCAGGCAGCCGGACAGGATCGAGATGATCGTGAACGACACGGCGAAGTTCGAGAATCCCGACATCCGCCTGCGAAGCTCCTGCGCGTAGCCGAGCTCGTGCAGGCGTTGCTCGTCAGTGCCCGCCGTCGGCACGGCGGCTATGTCGTCGGCCATGCGATCTCCCTCAGGGAAGCAAATACATATGAATGGAACTGATCCATTGAATGAAGGTATTCACCCACTGTGCTGGGGAGCGTGTCAAGAGGCGGGAAGCGAGGTGCCCGGCGACGGCCGCCGCCGGACCGCCGGGACGTTACTGGTGTGCTCCGTGGCCGTTACCCCGACCGTCGCCAGCCCTGCTTCCGAGCAGGCTCCCGGGGCAGGCTCAGGACTCGCCGAGGAAGCCGCGGAGCAGCGCCGCGGTCCCGGCCACGTGCTCTTCCATCGCGCGCCTGGCGCGGTCCGGATCGCCGGCCAGGATCGCCCGCACGATGCTGGCGTGCTGGACGTTCGCGTGCTCGAGGTTGCGCCCGAGCATGGGGATGGCGTTGAGCAGGTCGACCAGTTGCACGCGGGCCTCGACCACGCTCGCGGTCAGCCTCGGCGAGCCCGCCGCGTCGGCGATGGCCAGGTGCAGCCGCGTATCGGCCTGCCGGTAGCCGGAGGGCTCGCAGGCGTGCACGACGGCCAGGCATTCGGCCAGGCTCTCCCGCTGCTGCCTGGTCAGGCTGGCCCGGGCCGCCATCTCCGCCGCGCCGGTCTCTACCACCCGGCGGAAGGTTAGCGCGTCGTCGAGCTGGCCGCCCATGTCCCGCGCGGTCCTGGTGAGCTCGTCGTGCACCATGGGCTCGGGCTGGCGCAGGATAAACGTGCCGCCGAACCGGCCGCGCTTGGTCTCGACGTACCCGGCGGCAGCCAGTTCGCGCAGCGCTTCTCGCAAGGTGATACGGCTGATGCCGAGCCTGCGGGTGAGTTCCCGTTCCGGCGGCAGCCTGTCACCCGGCGCGTACACGCCGAGCTTCACGCCTTCGAGCAGGCGCTCGACGGTCTCCTCGAAGGCGTTTCCCGTCCGTACCGCGCGGAAAACCGCCGCGATGATGGCGGGCGACCCTCCCGGCACGGTCTTATCTCCTGATAGCCAATGCTGCACATTGGAACGTAATGCAAAACGATTAGATCATAGGCGCAAGTACCGTGCTGCGAGCGCCGGCCCGTCCGCCCGCGCCCCGTCCCGCAACGATCCGCTTGGCGGCGGCCTTATCCATGGCGGCCCCGTCCCTGCCAGCCCGGTCCGTGGCAGAACTGTCCGTGGCGGAACTGTCGTCCGTGGCCGTCCTGTCCTTGGCCGTCCTGTCCGCGGCGGCCCGGACGAGCGCGGTGAACAGGCGGGGGTCGCTACCCTGCTCCGGGTGCCACTGCACGCCGAGCACGAAGCCCGAGAGCCCGTCGAGTTCCGACGGCCCGGCCTCGACCGCCTCGATCGTGCCGTCTTCCTCCCAGGCCACCGCCTTCAGGCCGTCACCGAGCAGGTTGACCGCCTGATGGTGGTGCGTGGGCACGTCAAGGAAGCCATCCTCGGGCAAGATCGTGGCCAGCGTGCTGTCCGGGCTGATCCGCACCTGATGCAGGCCGAACCCGTTCGGCGGCCCGTCGTGTCGCCCGTGACCCACCAGGTCGGGCAGGTGCTGGTACAGCGTCCCGCCCCGGCACACGTTCAGCACCTGCATGCCGCGGCAGATGGCGAGCAGCGGCACGCCCAGCCGCAGCGCGTGGCTGGTGACGTTCAGGTCCCAGGCGTCGCGCAGCGTTGCGGGAGCCTGCGTCCGCGGGTGCCGCGGCGCGCCGTACCTGACCGGGTCGATGTCCGGACCACCCGTGACTACCAGGCCGTCCAGGCTCGCGACCGTGGCGCTGGCCTCTTCGTCGTCGCCGCCCGGCGGCAGCATCACCGCCCGCCCGCCGCTGCGCCGCACCGCGTCCACATAGACGTAAGGAAGCATCGCCGCCCGGGCCGACCAGCCGCGCCAGGACGCTTGATCCTCGTATGTGGTAATGCCAATAACCGGCGTCATAGTTCCCCTTTGAACTTCTCCTCCGTAGCGCGCTACCCCATAGAACACAGGAAAACCACAATCATTCCGAACGGACCGTGGTTCCTGCTCACCATCCGTGCTCGCGGATCGCGTGGCTGACGGGACAGCAGGAGGCGGCGTTGGGAGTGAGGTTAGCAGCTGTTCTTCCGTGTCCCGGAAGAACATTAAAGTGACAACCTGTGCTTACTGCATTATCTATCGTAGGACGTCAGCTGCCGGTTCGCACAGCGAACGGCAAAAACGGTGACTCAGAGTCATTTTGACCCCCCATAGAGCATTTTGCTGGACCGTGAATCACGTGGCCCGATTGGTCCTACGCCGTCACCAGATCGCGGGCTCGCGCCTGGTGGGTCGGCCAGCAGGGGAAGTGATGCTGGACCGGGTCTGAGACAAGCCGTTCCATCGCCGCGCGGGTGGCGTCGTTATCTGGGGTGTAGACCACCATCCGGGTGCCCGGCACCGTCTGCACCGCGAAGCTGGTGGAGGTCATCTCCAGCCGCGGGTAGAGCGGGTGCCTGAACACCTTGGCGTAGTAGGCCGGCTGGGCCACATCCTGGGTGGCCCACATGGCGGCGAACTCGGGGCTGGCCGCCTCGATCCGCCGGATAAAGCCGGTCCAGGCCGGGTCGCCGACGTGGTGCCCGTAGGCCGCCCTCAGTTGCGCGACCATCGCGGCCCGTTGGTCGGCCCGGTTCTCGATCGCGCTGCAGCACTCGGACCTGGTGAAGCAGTACAGCAACGTGTTCCGCCTGTCGGGCGGATCCTCGGCGGTACGCGGGATCAGCACTGCGTGGGCGGTGTTCCAGGCCAGGATGTCGAACCGCTCGGTTATCACGCTGGCCGGCATCGGGTTCAGCCCGTCCAGGATGGCCTGGATCTGCGGCCGCAGCCGCGGACCGCCGTCGGCGAGGGTCGCCGTGTCCGGCACCTCGGCCAGCCGGAACAGGTGCTGACGCTCCACCGTGTCCAGCCGCAGCGTCCTGGCCACCGCCTCGAGCACTTGGACGCTAGCCCGGATCGGGCGGCCCTGTTCCAGCCAGGTGTACCAGGTCACGCCGACCCCGGCCAGCTGCGCGACTTCCTCGCGGCGGAGCCCCGCCGTCCGGCGCCGGTGCCCGCCGGGCAACCCGACGTCTTCCGGCGTGATCCGCTCCCGCCGGCTGCGCAGGAACGCCGCCAGCTCACTGCGCCGCTCTGTCTTCCCGCTCGTCTCCGGGCCGCTTTCGATGCGGCCCTTTGGCTCGCGGGGGGTCGTCCACGCTGGGCCGCGCCACTTCGGGTCGCTCATGGTTTCATCATGGCCTGAACGCTCTTGATCTGCCAGGTGCTGCTAGTACCAGGATAACCAGTGTCTTGGTACCTGGATGAGAAAGGCGTCAGGCTTGGTGACATGACCAACATCTTGACCCGTGATGCCAGCGCCGGCCCGCTAGACCGACGCGAACGCCCGGTGCGTCCCGGTCTTGTCCTGGCCGTCGTGCTTATCGGCCAGTTCATGGCCGTGCTCGACGCCTCCATCGTCAACGTCGCCGCCCCGTCGATCCATGCCAGCCTGCGGGCCTCCGGGGCGGGGCTGCAGCTCGTGGTGGCCGGCTACACGATTACCTACGCGGTGCTGCTGGTGACCGGCGCCCGGCTCGGCGACATCCTCGGCCACCGGCGGGTGTTCCTGGCCGGGCTGGTCCTGTTCACGCTCGCCTCGCTCGGCTGCGGGCTGGCCGGCACGGCGAGCTTGCTGATCGCCCTGCGCTTCGGTCAGGGGGTTGGCGCGGCGCTGATGATCCCGCAGGTGCTCAGCCTGATCCAGCGCACCCACGCGGGCCCGGCCCGGGCTCGCGCGATGAGCAGGTACTCCGCGGTGCTGGCCGGCGGCGCGGTGGTGGGCCAGCTCGTCGGCGGCCTGCTGATCAGCGCCAACCTGTTCGACTCGGGCTGGCGGCCGGTCTTCCTGGTCAACGTACCGATCGGCGTGCTGCTGCTGGTGGCCGGAGTCCGGGCGCTGCCGCCCGGCAAGGGCGAGCCCGGCCGGACCCTCGACCTGCCCGGCCTGATCCTGCTCACCCCGGCCGTGCTCGCGTTCGTCCTCCCGCTCGTGCTCGGCCAGCCCGAACGCTGGCCGGCCTGGGGCTGGGTCCTGATGGCCGCGAGCGTCCCCCTGGTCGCGGCCTTCGCCGCCGCCGAGCGGCGAGTGGCCGGGGCCGGCGGCACGCCGCTCATTCCCGGCCGGGTGCTGCGGGTGCCTGGTATCCCGGTCGCGATCGCCGCCCTGTTCACCGTCATGACCATCTTCAGCGGGTTCTTCTTCACCCTCGCGCTGCACCTGCAGGACGGACTGGGCTACTCCCCGCTGCGGGCGGGCCTGACGTTCGCCCCGGCCGCGGCCACCTTCGCCCTGGTCAGCCTGAACTGGCGCCGGTTGCCGGCCAGGTGGTACAGCGCCCTGATCGTCACGGGCTTCGTCGCGTTCGCGGCCGCCCTGGCCGGCCTGGCGGCCTTGCTGCGCGACGGCGGTACCGGGGGAGTGGGCATCTACCTGATCGGCGGGCTCAGCGGAGCCGGCATGGCGGCGGCGTTCAGCCCGCTGATGACCCGGGTGCTGCTGCGCGTGCCGGTTGAGTTGGCCGCGGACGCGACCGGGGTGGTCGTCACGGTGAACCAGCTCGGGCTGCTCGTCGGCGTGGCCACCTTCGGCACGCTCTACCTCAACCTGGCCGGGCGGCTGCCTGCGCCCGCTGAGCTCGGCGCGTTCCGGCACGTGTCCGCCCACGCCGAGGCGATCACCTTCCTCGCCCTGACCGGCCTGGCGGTCGTCGGCGTAGTCCTGGCGGTCGTCCACGTCATCGAGCGCCACGGAGCGACCACCTAACGCCCGGAGCCCGCCGCGCTGTCCGAATTGCCCGGATTGGCTAGCGTGCAGCCCGCAGCGGCTTCTCGGGTAAATTCGGGCCTGCGGAGAGGAGTGAGGATGGCCATCGTGGTGCTGGTGCTCTGGCTGTTCACCGCAGGCGCCGGGTTCTACCTGCTCGTAACCAGCAATCTCAGGGGCGCACGCCCCGCGCCAGCACTCCCGGTCGCGCAGTCTGCCCCGGACGCCGCACCAGCCACGGCCTCAGTCGCCGCCCCCGCCGCGCAGGCCCCCGCCGCGCAGGCTCCCGC
>JBAUAY010000306.1:0-13950 GCA_049676235.1 Streptosporangiaceae bacterium | reverse complement strand
GCGTGCCACCGCATCAGCGTCGGCGGCCGCGCCGGGCTGGGCGGCGAGCACCCGGGCCAGCGTCGTCACATACAGCGCGTTGCCTTCCGAGCGGGCGTACACGAACCGCGCCAGCTCCGGGTCCGTGGTCACCCCGGCGGCCCGCAGGAGGCCGGCCACGGCCGTCTCGCTCAGCGGCGCCAGCTGCAGGATGTGCACGCCGGGCAGCCTGGCCAGGTCGGCCATCGAGGTGCGCCAGGGATCGCCGGCGGTGTCCCGGCAGGTGGCCAGCACGAGCAGCCGCGATCCGGGCAGCTCGGCCGCGAGCTCGCGGAGCAGGAACAGCGACGCGTGGTCCGCCCACTGCAGGTCCTCAAGGACCACGAGCAGGTCGGTGGCACGCGCGGCGCCGGTGACGGCATCGGCCGCCGCGGCCGCCGCGCGGAACCTGGCCGCAGCAAGGTCGTCGGAGCGAGCGCTGTCAGAACTACCGCTACCGATCAGGCGGTCCTCTTCGTCAACGCCGACAGCGTTCAGTATCCGCCGCCACGGCCACAACGGCGGCGCACCCCGTTCCTCGACGGCACGCCCCCACAGCACCCGCTGCCCGTTGCGGCGCGCGCTGCCGGCCAGTTCTTCCGCTAGCCGTGTCTTGCCTATCCCCGGCGGACCGGTCAGCACGACGAGCTGGCCGCGGCCAGCCAACGCCTCCGCCCGCCACCCCTGCAGCGCGGCCAGCTCCTGGTCACGCCCTGCCAAGCTGCCCGGACCGGGCACCGCATCCACCACCCGGCCATCCTCCCGCGCTAAGTCCACCGCCGTCCACGCAGCCGCGGGCCAAGTCAGGTGGCGAACCCCGTACTAGCACGCATGTGCGGACCGGCCCCCAGTACCGACAGTGGTCGAGACAGATTCCTGCTCGAAAGGAGCTCCCTATGTACGCGCGCCTGGATCGATACAGCGGCCAGCCTGGTCACCGGATGGACACCCCCGACCTGGCGGATCTCAGCATCGGCGTGGCGGGCCAGCCCGGCCTGCTCAGCTGCCTCACCTTCCGCCAGCTGGCCGGCCCGGCGGCGGTGTGCCTCACCCTGTGGGACACCGAGGCCAGCGCCACCGGATGCCCCGGACCTGATGCCGGGCTGGTCCCGCCGGCGGCCGAGATATACGAGGTCACACACACCGAGGAAGGCCTCGCCGCGACGCAGGCACCGGCCTATGCCCGCCTAGTGTGCTTCGACGGCCCGCGCGCCCCGGAGCAGACCGCGGCCGAGGATCTGGCCGGCCGGCAGCGGATCTGGCCGGCCATCCGCGGCCTCAGCGGGCTGGTGGGCGTCTACATCCTGCGTGGGAGCGACCTCAGTTCCGTTGTCGTCACCCTCGCGACGTCGGTCGAGACCCTCGACGCCGCGCAGTGTGCGGTCATGGCCACCGAACTGACGCCCGGCGAGGACCCCGCGCTGCTGTCCGGGCCCGACCGCGTCGAGATCCACCACGTCACCGGCCACCACGTGACCGCGAAGGAGGGACACAGGTGAACGCGAGCAGAAAGCGCAGCACATCACTCCTGTTCGCGCTCCTGGCCGGGGTCGGCCTGGCCGCGGCTGCGTGCAGCGGAGGGGCAAATTCCGCGGCGGTCAACACGCCGCCCGCCTCGTCGCACACCGCCGCGGAGAAGGCCGCCACGCTGAGCTGGCTGGACCAGACCAACCAGATGTGGACCGCGGGCGACTTTGCCGCGCTTGATCAAGTCGCCACCGGGGAGATGCGCAGCATCTACCAGGTCGAAGAGCAGCAAGCAACGTTGCCCGCGAACGCGGACCGACAGCCATTCCAGCTGACCGGCCTGTCGGTCACCATCCCCTGCCAGGCCGGCGGTGACGCCATCTTCGTCGCCTACGGCGACACCGACGTCTTCACTCTCGGTCAGGGCATGCAGCCGTACGCCATGGTATTCCAGCGGACAGGCGGCAGATGGAAGCTCGCCGCCGCCGTCCAATACCCCAGCGGCGGCGCAGGCTGGCCGGCGCTGTGCAGCCAGGGAACCGCCACAACCGCGCGCGCTGTGCTGGCAGCGGACCGCTACACGGCCGACCTGGCCCAGGTGCTGACCCGCGCCATGACCGGCGCCCAGCCGACGACCGCGACGGCATCACCCTTCGCGGTCAACGGATTCCTGTCGGGCTCAGGCTCGGTCAACAGCCAAGCGGCCACCTGGATCCGCCAGGACCAGCGAGCCGGGGTCAGCTTCACCGGGCACTTCACCCCCGCCCCGGACCCGACGTTCGCGCTGCCGCTGGCCAACGGCCGCGGCTACTGGCTGATCGGCTTTCTCACCCAGACCACCACCCACCGTTCGCCGTCCGGACTGCGCACGACATCCTGGCCCGACAGCAGCCCCGTCGCCACCCCCAGGCCTGCCGTCGTCCATCACGAAACCGACACCTACATCACGACCTACACGGCACTCGATCCACTCCGCTCGGCAGGCGGAACCGTCGCACTCGACGGATTCTTCGGCTGGCCGCTGACCACCATGGCCAGCTAACGCGACCGCTCCGGGCCGGCGTCGTGACCCATACCACCCCGCGCCGGCCCCGAGCGGCCGTTACGCCGTGCCGGGTAGCCGACGGCACCTAACAGAAATACCTGCCGCCGCGACCCCACCGTCCGGGCTGATCGCGATGACTGCCAGCCAGCAGGCCATGTCCGATTCCGGGAGCAGAATGGAAGTGGTGACATGCCGGGAGACGCGGCCAGGCGCGGTGATCGTGGCCATACCACTGCCCCTGAGCTGCAGGAACTTCCTACAGCAGCTGCTTCATCAGCTCGTACGCTACGTTGTGGTCCTGGATGTCGCGGGTTCGAATCCCGTCGCTCACCCCATCTTGTATAGCCGGTGACCTGCGGGTTTGTCAGGAACCCGAAGTTTTCGCTAACCACGTGGTTAGCATTTTGGTTAGCGCGTCTGTGTGACGCCAATGACTTGGAGTCTCGTCGCGTGCAGTACCGTACTGCACCGCCCGGATGGTGCTCACCTCCCGCAGGGGACTGCTGGCCCGAAGGCGTCCGCCGCGTTGCTCATGCGGGGCTGCCCGGCGGGGTGGCCAGGCCGGGGCGGTCTTGCAGGTCGGCTAGAACCAGGACCAGCCGCGTCCAGGTCCCTTCGGCCTCGGGTTCGGCGAACCGGGCGGCGATCTGGGCGAGGTGGCCGCGCAGTTCGGCCAGCCCCTCGTCGGTCAGCCGCAGCGCGCCCCGGGTCACGTCGACCTCCCGGCGGCGGCCTGCCTGCTTGGCCTGGTATGCCGCCGTGATGTCCATGGCAGTGGCCTCCAGCACGGATCCGAGGAATGCGGCGGTCTCCTGCGGGCTGGCGTCGTCGCCGGGGGGCTCGGCCTCCGCCGGAGCGTAGATTCGTTCGGCCTTGCCCCGGGCCAGCCGCCGGTACTCGGCGACCTCGATCAGCCCCGCCTGCTCGAGCTGGCCGAGGTGGTAGTAGAGACGGTCGGCGGGCAGGCCGGCGCAGTCGGCCAGCTCCCGCGCCGACCGGGGCCGCTCCATCAGCCACTCCACCAGGCGGATCCGCAGCGGGTCGGCAAGCGCCTTGTGTACGCCGTGCCACGCCTTCGGCGGGGCCGCGCGGGCCGGGGCCGGGCCACCGTCGGTGCTCACTTCTACGCTATCCCGCGGCGGGACAGCAGCCAGTAGACGACTCCCGCGGGGGGACAAACACACAGCAGCAGGCACAGCAGGCATGGGTCCAGCGCCATGACCGGCCGCGCGGGCTGCACGTCCGCGCCGGGCAGGTCTGCGGTGAGGGCACGCAACTGGTCCCTGGTCCGCGCCGCGAGGGCGGCGCCGACTCGTTCCTCCAGCTCGGCCTGGGTCAGCCGGCCGTCGGCGAAGTGGCGCTGCAGGAGCGCCACAACCTGGTCCCGTTCGCCGTCGGAGGCGCGGACGGCCTGGCCGGCCTGTTCTGTGATGACGCCGCTCATGCTGGGCTCCGTGGTGAGATGCCGGGTTCTGGGCGGGCGGGCGCCCGGAGAGCGCCATGCCGACCCTTGCCCGGCGCCATCGGCGGCTCACCGGGCGAGTTGCCCGCGGGCAGGGGTACCGCACCCGCTGATTCAATACTGGAATATTCTTCTTTCATTGAAAAATATTACAATTAGTGCTCCCCGTCAAGCTCGCGGGGCGGAACGCGCGAGCGGTCCAGGCGATGCCTCCGGCCCCAGCCGGTCGTACTCCTGAATCGCGCGACACGTCATCACGGGTCACGCCGTCCCATGCCGGCGGTCGCGTGTGAAGCACGCCGAGCACGGTCAGGGCAAGCGGGAGCTGCGGACGGCAGGGCCCATGACTCTCATGTCCACATGAGAACTAGAATCAAAAGAACTAGTTGACATAAATCTAGTTTCAATGCAACTATAGCTCTATGACGACAGAGACGAACATCCAGACTGCTCTTGTGATCGGTGGAGGCATCGCCGGCCCGGTGGCCGCGATGGCGCTACAGAAGGCCGGCATAGACGCCGTGGTCTACGAGGCTTACCCCTCGCGGGCCGACGCGGGCGGCGGCCTGACCCTGGCGCCCAACGGCCTGGACGCCCTTGACGTGATCGGCCTCGGCGACCTGGTACGGCCCATCGGCACACCCATGACCGGCATCGTCATGCAGGACTGGAAGGGCAAACGGCTCGGGGAGTTCGGCAACCCGCCCGGTGTGCCGCCGATGCAGTTCTTCTACCGCAGCGACCTTTACCGGGTGCTGCACGAGAAGGCCCGACGGCGGGGCATCCGCATCGAACACGGGAAGCGGCTGATCGGCGCGGTAGAGACCGCCGACCGGGTGATCGCCCGCTTCGACGACGGGACCGAGGCGACCGGCGACATCCTCATCGGAGCCGACGGCATCCGCTCGGCCGTGCGCAGGCTCATCGACGCCGACGCTCCCGACCCCAGCTACACCGGCCTGATCAGCTTCGGCGCCAGGGTAGCCAACGCGGGCGTACCCTCCAGCGAGGGCAAGATGGCGATGAGCTTCGGTAAGCATGCCTTCTTCGGCTACCAGGTCTTCGATGAGACCTCGGCGATCTGGTTCGTGAACCTGCCGCATGCCGAGCCGCTCTCCGCCGCCCAGGCGCAGCAGACGCCGGCGTCGGAGTGGCTGCCACTGCTGGCGGCGAAGTTCGCTGAGGATCGCACGCCGGCCGCGCAGCTGATCAGCCGTACCCACCCGGCTGACCTGCTGGTCGTCGGGTCGATGGAGAACATGCCCCGCGTCCCGGTGTGGAGCCGAGGCCGGATGGTCCTGGTCGGCGACTCCGCGCACGCCCCGTCCTCCAGCTCCGGACAGGGTGCCTCGCTCGCCATCGAGAGCGCGATCGTCCTCGCCCGGTGCCTCCGCGACCTCCCCTACGACCAGGCCCTGGCCGGCTACGAGACCCTCCGCCGTCCCCGTGTGGAGCGGGTCATTAAGGAGACCACCCGAAAGAACAGCAACAAAACAGCCGGCCCGGTCGGCCGGGTCCTCTTCGCGCTGGCCATGAGGATCTTCACCAAGCTGGCCAAGCCGGAGAAGATGGCCTGGATGTTCGACTACGGGATCGACTGGGACGCCCCCGCCCTGCAGACCGCCGGGGCATCCGGGTAGCTACGTAACGTACAGCGACAGTGTCTCTGCAACGCAGGCGAGGCTCTTCTGCCCTTCGATTTCAACGCTCACGCGGACGGTCGATAGCTTCCCGGCCGGGGAGTTCTTCAGGGCGACCAGCTCGGCGCCTCCGCGGACCCGGCAACCGGTCTTGACAGGCGCCGGGAAGCGGACCCGGTTGAGGCCGATATTGACGCTCATCGTCGGCCCGTCTATCCGGAAGATCTCTGACATGAAGACGGTCACCATCGACAAGGTCAAGTAACCGTGTGCGATCGTGCCACCGAAACGACTCTCTGCCGCGCGCCCGGGATCCACGTGGATCCACTGCCGGTCACCGGTGGCGTCGGCGAACGTGTCGATCTGCCTCTGTGTCACCTCATGCCAGTCGCTGTAGCCGAGATGCTCGCCCTGGGCAGCCGCGAAGTCGGCAAGCGTGCTAAAAGATCTCATGGAACCGATCTTGACGGAACGAGTTCAGCGATAAGTTCCGGGTCCGGCGGGCGTCAGAACCGGTACTAGGCCTAGCTCATAGGAGGCGACCATCATGGCCGACGAAACCGTCAGTGCGACCACGATTATTAACGCCCCCGCGGAGGCCATCTTCGCGGTCCTCGCCGACCCCGCCAAGCACGCCGCGATCGACGGCACCGGCTGGGTCCGCGAGCCCGTCGGCAGCCAACCGCTGACTGCGGCGGGGCAGGTGTTCCGGATGGCCATGTACCACCCCAACCACCCGGACGGGAACTACCTGATGGCCAACCGGGTGCAGGTGTTCGACCCGCCGCGCGCCATCTCCTGGGAGCCGGGCCAGGACACCGGCGACGGCAGCCTGCGGTTCGGCGGCTGGGTCTGGCGCTACGACCTGGACCCGGCCGGCCCGTCCGGGACCACGGTCATCCTGTCCTACGACTGGTCGGCGGTCCCCAGCTTCCTCCGCCAGCACATCGGATTCCCCCCGTTCCCGCCGGATCACCTGGGCAACTCGCTGTCCCACCTCGCCGGCTTGGTGAGCTTCGCCACCGAGTACTGAACCAGGCCCCGGCGTTCTGCTCCCCAGTAGAGGAGGTCCTTGCGCCCGCTTTTGTGCGCAACGCCGGGCAGGTGTTGGACGACATAGGAGCCAGCCGCGAGGGTGAGGAACATGACGCTCATCGCGGCACTAGTGAACTGCCGCCCGAATGCAGTGTCCACCGCCGTGGGCCGTCGCCGATCAGGGCCATGAGCGAGGCGGGAGCGGCTGGACGGCGAGATCGGCCGAGGGTGGGTACTGTTCTACACGTGTCCATCCAGCGGCGGGAGTTCCTGTTCCTTGGCGGCGCGGCCGTCGCCGGGGCCGGGCTAGCGGGGTGCGCTGGCACGCAAAAGAGCAGCGAGTCTGTCGGCGGCAGCAGTCCTAGCTCATCCGCTGCCATACCGTCGCCAGCGGTGCGCCAGTCTCGTGACGCGGGTATGCGGCTCGGCCCGCAGGTTGTGCACGGGTCACGGGATCGGCCCGAGGTGGCGCTCACCTTTCACGGTCAGGGACCCGTATCGATAGCCGACGCGCTGCTGGCCGAGGCAGAACGCGCGGGGGCGCGGGTCACGGTGCTCGCCGTCGGAACCTGGCTCGGGCAATACCCGCAGATCGCGGAGCGGATCCTGCGCGGGGGCCACGACCTGGGCAATCACACCATGCATCACCTGGACATCGAGGCGATGGATGCCTCCGACGCCTACGCGGAGATCGCAGAGTGCGCGCAGCGGCTGCGCGCCCTGACCGGATCGGCCGGCCGCTGGTTCCGGCCCTCGCAAACGCAGTACTCGACACCGCTGATCGAGCGGGAGGCCCGCAAGGCGGGCTACCCGACCTGCGTGTCCTACGACGTGGACTCGCTCGACTACACCGATCCTGGACCGGACGCGATCGTATCCAGGGTGCTCGGATCGACGCGGCCAGGGTCGATCGTAAGCCTGCATTTTGGGCACTCCGGTACTGTCGTTGCGCTGCCCGCGATTTTGCGCGGCCTGGCCAGCCGGGGACTACGCCCGGTCACCCTGACCGACCTGCTTTCCCCTTAACGGCACAGGGCTATGGTGCGACGCTGGTCGGGTCGGCTTAGGGGTGCGCTGGTCGCTTCGGTGCTCGTCGTGACGGCGTGCGCGAGCGGGCCGGGCGCGCCGCCAGGTCCGCCGTCGGCCTATCTCGGCACGGTGGTGGACACGCCGGTGCCGGCCTCGGTCGCGGATCTGCCGCTGACTACGGACGCGGGCCAGGCGACAAGCCTGGCTGCCTGGCATGGCCAGGTGGTGGTGCTCACCGATTTCCTCACCCTGTGCCAGGAGACCTGTCCGCTGACGACCGGTAACCTGCTGATGATGGACAGCGCCGTCACGGCAGCCGGGCTGGGCCGCCGGGTGCATTTCGTCGAGCTCACCGTGGACCCGGGCCGGGATACGCCGTCCCGGCTGCGCGCCTACCGGAAGCTGATCAGGGCCCCGGCGAACTGGTCCCTGCTCACCGGCAGCCCGGCCGTCATCGGGCAGATCTGGCAGTACTTCCGGGTGTGGTACCAGCGGGTGGCCGAGGGCAACCCCCCGGGGACCGACTGGCTCACCGGCAAGGCGCTGACCTACGACGTCGATCACGAGGACACTCTGGTCTACCTCGACGCCAGCGGGCGGGAGCGCTTCGTCGTGGTGGGCAACCCCAACGCCAAGATGGCTCCCATCGCGCCTGCCTTGCGCCGCTTCCTCAGCGCCCAGGGCCGCGCCGACCTCAGCCACCCTGACGTGAGCACCTGGACCGCGGCCGAAGCGCTTAGCCCGATCGCCTGGCTGACCGGGCAGGCGATCCGGCTGCCAGGCAGCCCGGGTAACTGAGCCGCCGGGTCAGCTGCGGCTGACGGGCAGGCGCAGGATCACCGAGCCGGCGTCCGCGAAGTACAGGGTGATCGCCAAGGTCGCGCCGGTCGGCACGGTGCCGTCTGGCTGTACCGTCAAGGTCGCGTCCGCGGGCGGGGACGGGGCGCCGGAGCGCCCGGGGACCAGCAGCGGACCGTAATGGAGCCAATGGTCCACGACACCCGGCGGAGGAGGCTCAGTGCCGCACCCGGTCAGGTCCGAGATCTCTCCGACGCTGACCTGCTGATGGTAGACCGCCACCGCAGTGCCGTCAGCGGCGGTCGCAGCGTCTAGCTCGTCGGAGGGTTGCCCGCCGGTGCTTACCTGCAGGTATGTGGTCAGCGTACCCGCGGGTCCGGGACGCAGCGCGGTGGCTCTCACCGTGAGAGGACCCAGTCGGGCCATGACGTAACCGGCCCCGTGCGCCGGAGCCGCGCCCGCCAGCCCGGCCAGGAGAAAGACCGTGCCCGCGAGAATCAGCCCGGTCCGTCGGGTGCCGCGGCCGGGGTATCCGAGCCGGAGCCTGGACACGCTCACCGGGTTATCCCCGTGTGGCCCAGGGAGTAGCGACCCGGCTGGGGCCAGACGCATAGCCCGTGCGGCTGCGACCCCACCGGGATCTTGGCCAGCAGATGGCCGTTGGTGGTGGAAATGGCGTAGACGACGTTGTTGTAGCGCCCGGACACCCAGAACACCTTCCCGTCGGGAGACAGGTTGCCCATATCCGGGCTACCCCCGCCGGGGATCCGCCAAGTGGTGACGATCTTCCTGGTTGCGAAGCTGATCAGGGTGATCGTGCCGTTGCCCCGGTTGGTCACGTACAGGTAGCGGGCGTCGCGGCTCGGGTACAGGCCGTGCGCGTCCGGGCCGGTAGGGATGAACCCGGCCACTTTGAACGTCGCAGCGTCAATCAGCCACACCCCGGCGTGGTTCTTGTCGGCGACGTAGAAGATGCGCCCGGCGGGGTCCAGCTTGATGTCCTGCGGCGCGGAGCCCGGCAAGGTCAGGTAGCCGGCCACGGTCAGCGTGTGCAGGTCGATCCGGACCAGGCGGCCGGCGTACTCGCAGGTGGCGATCAGGTAGGCGCCGGTGGCCGCGAAGTCGATGTGGTCTACGCCCGCGCAGTCGACGTGGATCCGGTGCTCGAGGGCGAAGGTGTGCGGGTCGCGGAAGTCCAGGTCCTGGCGGGCTTCGGCCACCACGATGGCGTAGCGTCCGTCCGGGGTGAAGTACATGTTGTACGGGTCGTCTACGGCGATGTTGCGGCCGGCCGGCCGCCCGGTCCGGGGATTGATCGGGGTCAGGCTGTTGCCCAGGTCGTTCGTCACGTACAGCGTGCGCATGTCGTAGGCGGGCACCACGTGCTGCGGGTTGAGCCCGGTCTGGTAAGTCCCGATTACCCGGTAAGTGGCCGGGTCGATGACGGTCACGGTGGACCCACCGCTGTTCGGCACGTAGATCCGGTACGGCACCCCGCGTACGGCTGGGCCGAGCATGTTCGCGCCGGCGTCGGCGTAGATGTTGGCCGGGTCAGTGACCGGGGGCATCCCTGGCAGCGGCGTCGACAGGTCGGCAATCGGGCTCTCGACCTGCCACGTCGCGGACGGAGAAGACACCGGGCGGACGGGTGAGGAGCGCGCCGTTGCCCGGTCGGGCGGCCGGGTCGATGCGGAATGGCGGCTGTCCGAGGCCGGCCGCGAGACCACCGCGAACACCGCGACCACGGCCGTGACCACCAGGAACACGCCACCGAGCCAGGCCAGGCGCCGGATCCGTCGATCCGCCAGCCAGCCCATCTTGTCCATACCGATCCTCCCAAGCGGGCTGAACAAGGTTAAGCTAGCTCCCCGCCCGGGCGCTGCTCGTTCCGCCGTGGTACCTGCGGAATGCAGACACCCTGCCGGAGTGGCAATCACAGACGGTAAGCATTGCCTGGACCTTACATCTGCCTGGTGACTAACCTAACGTCTACTATGCACTCCGAGAGAGTCAGGTACGAGTATCGACCATAGCACCCATATCAACCATTCCAGTGCGACCTTCTCGTGAACAATCGATCATTGACGCCAACTGCCGGTAACTCGCGCCAAAGGTGACTGCCTGGATAGTATTACTTAGAGCGAATCTCCAACTCAATAGTCGCGATATCCCGACCGGGACTCGCTCGCGGGACGTACTCAGAGATAACCGCATAAGCCGATGCCCCGGGCGGCGTCTTCGCGGAAATAGCCGATCCCTCCCGTCACGCCTGTGGATCTGAGCAATCTCGGTGGTTGTTCACGTACTCATCAATAACGTTGTGGCCCTGGATGTCGCGGGTTAGAATCCCGTCGCTCACCCCAATGAATGAACAGGTCAGAAGCCCCGGCCGGGATCACCGCCGGGGCTTCCGCTGTTTCGATGTCCGATTTGGGAGCGAACTGTCTGATTTAAGGAGTCTCCCCGCAAGGACCGAAGATCCTGGCATTTTGCGGTCACGCGCCCTGCTCGGCCGGAAGGCAGTCAGAATTAGCCTTCCGGCCACGAGCTGAGCGCAGGGTGTCAGGCCCGGCTCGCGCTGGGCTGCGGGTCCTGGCTCGCGCTGGGCTGCGGGTCCTGGCTGGCGACGGCGAGGTCCTCAGCGTCGACGTCGGTGGTAGCCAGCCGCGCGTACACCTCGGGGCGGCGGCGGCGCATCCGGACGGCGTATCCGGCGCCGAGGGCGAGCACGGCGGGGACTGAGCCGATCAGGATCCAGTTGACGGCGGGGCCGGCCGCGGTGAGCAGGTTGATCTTCCAGATGATCAGCACGGCGGCGCCGGTGAGCAGGATTCCGGCGGCCAGCGGGGCCGCCAGCGTGCGGGCCGCGGACTCGGTGTGGTCGGTGCGGCGGAAGAAGCGCCACACCGCGAACGCTGTCATCGCCTGCAGGACCACGATTCCGATGACCCCGGGGGTGTTCACCCACAGCAGCAGCTGGAGGTAGGGATCGGCGTGGAACACGGCGAAGCCGGCGACGACGAGGGCGGCCAGGGCGGTCTGTGCGTAGCCGGCGATGTAAGGGCTCTTGTGGACGGGGTGGATGCGGCCGAGCTGGCGGGGCAGCGCGCCTTCGGATGCCAGCGCGTAGGTGTAGCGGGTGATCGCGTTATGGAAGGCGAGCAGCGCGGCGAACAAGCTGGTCACGATGAGTACGCGCATCAAGTCGGTAGCCCAGCTGCCGACGTAGGTGTTCATGGCGGTGAAGAACATGCCTGCCGGGTCCTTGCCGGCCTCCTGGACCGCGCCGGTGTTGCCGAACGCCTGGATGATCACCCAGCTGATGAAGGCGTAGAACAGGCCGAGGAATCCCACCGCGACGTAGGTGGCCCGGGGTACCGTGCGGTTGGGGGTACGGGCCTCCTCACGGTAGATGGCGGTGGCCTCGAATCCGATGAAGGCACCGAACGCCAGGGCGAGCACGCTGCCCATCCCGCCGGTGACGACGTGGACCGGGGCGAACGAGGCCAGGCTCAGGCCGTGCGCGCCGCCTTTGACGAGGATGGCGGCGGCGAGCAGGGCGAGGATGCCGGTTTCGGCGATGAGCAGCCCGCCGAGGATCTTGGCGCCGGCGTGGATGCTGCGGTAGCCGAAGAACCAGACCACGGCAATGCCGGCGGCTGACCAGGCCCACCAGGGCAGGTCGAGACCGGTCAGGTCCTTGGCGGTGATGGCGGCGAAGTAGCCGAACGCGCCGTAGAGGCCGATCTGGATGGCGTTGTAGGAGTACACCGCCAGCGCCGCGGCGCCCAGCCCGGCGGGCTTGCCCAGCCCGCGCGCGATGTAGGAATAGAAGGCGCCGGCGTTGTGGATGTACTTGCTCATCGCGGTGAAAGCGACCGCGAAGACGGTGAGGATCAGGCCGGCGATGAGGTAGCCGGCCGGGGCGCCGATGCCGCCGATCATGATGGCGAGCGGGGCGATGCCGGCCATGACGGTCAGCGGCGCGGCGGCGGCGACGACGAAGAACACGATCGAGCTGACGCCGAGCGCGCCGTGTTCGAGGCGCTCGGGGGCGCTGGCGGGTGGTTGGGACACGGGACTGCTCCTAAGGGGATGGTAGCGGGCGTGAGACAGGTGGTCAGCAGGTGCGGGTTCCGGCGAGCCAGGTGCCCAGCACGGGCAGGTCGCGCAGCTCGCGGGCGGGGATGACGGCCGGGTCGGCGGCGAGGTGGACGAGGTCGGCGCGCATGCCGGGGCGTAGCAGGCCCCATTGGTGCTCCTCGAACGCCTGATAGGCGACGCCGGCGGAGTAGGCGGCCAGCGCCTGGGCGGCGGTGATCCGCTCGGTCGACAGCCAGCCGCCGGCCGGATGCCCTGCGGAGGTCTGCCGGGTCGCGGCGGTGGCGGCGCCGGGCAGGGGCTGGTAGGCGGTGACCGGCCAGTCGCTGCCGAACGACACCCGGGCACCGGAACGCAGCAGGCTGCGGATCTGGTACTGCCGGGTGCCGCGGGCGGCGCCGACGCGGGGCAGGGTCAGCTCGGTCATCAGCGGATCGGGCTGGGCCCACAGCGGCTCGAGGTTCGCGATCACGCCGAGGGCGGCGAAGCGGGGCAGGTCGGCCGGGTCGATGAGCTGGACGTGGGCCACGGTGGGCCGACGGTCGGCCGGGCCGTTGCGCCGGGCCGTCTCGGCGATCGCGTCCAGAGCCAGGCGGACGCCCGCGTCGCCGATGGCGTGCACGTGGGCCTGGAAGCCCAGCGCGTCGGTCGCGGTCATTGCGTCCGCGAGCTCGGCCGGTGACCAGTTAGCGATCCCGTGCGAGTGCGGGCAGTCGTCGTAGGGCTGGAGCAGCGCGGCGGTGCCGGCCTCCACGACGCCATCGGCGAAGAACTTCACCGTCCGGGCGGTCAGCCATCCGGGGGCGCCGCCGCTGACCCGGTCGCGGTCCGCGGCGAGCTCGTCGAGCTGGTCCTTCCACGAGGTCGGCTCGACCCGGAACGCGAGGTTGGCGCGGAACCGCAGCGAGCCGGCGGCCGCGGCCGCCAGCCAGGCGTCCACCTGGCCGTGATCGACCCAGGCGTCCTGGACCCAGGTGATCCCGGCGGCGGCGAACAACGCCGATACCTCGGCCAGGGCGACGGTCTGCTCGCTCAGGCCCGGCACCGGAAGCAGGTCCAGGACCGGCCCGATGGCCCCCCACTCGCGCAGGGTGCCCAGCGGCGAGCCGTCCGCGCGGCGCAGGATCTCCCCGGCGTCCGGTTCGGGGGTGCTGGCGTCGAAGCGGGCACGGCGCAGCGCCTCGCTGTTGACCCACATCGTGTGGTGGTCCATCGTGCGCAGCACCACCGGCCGCCCGGCGACGACGCTGTCGAGCCAGCGGGCGTCGAACCGCCCGCCGGGGGCCAGCGTGGGGTCGAACGCGTCGCCGGTCACCCAGCCGGCACCGGGGTGCGCGGCGGCCCATCCGGCGACC
>JBAUAY010000305.1:0-10522 GCA_049676235.1 Streptosporangiaceae bacterium | reverse complement strand
TCGTCACCGGCTCCCGGCGGCTCGGCAGCCAGGAGACCAAGGACATGATCCGCCGCACCGGCGTCCGGTTCTTCGCCAGCACGATCAGCCTGCTGACCGGGCAGAAGATCAGCGACACGACGTTCGGGTTGCGGGCCATGCGCGCCGAGGTCACCGGCGCCGTCGAGCTCTCCCAGCCTCAGTACCAGGCGTCCGAGCTGCTCATTGGGGTCATCACCCACGGCTACAAGGTGGCCGAGGTGCCCGCTACCATCCACCGGCGGCGGGTGGGTGAGAGCAAGAAGGGCCAGAACCCGCTCTACGGGCTGCACCTTCCGGGCGTGAACAACTTGTTCTACGGGCTGCGCTTCGCGCGGGTGGCCTACGGCACCTGGTGGCGCGAGAGTCAGCGGATCAACCGGGACAGGCGGTCCGCTAACTCCGGGTCGGCGGAGTCGTCCTCGGGTACCGCGCGCATCGGCCCGGTCGAGTCCGCGGCCCGGGCGAACGGCTCGGGCCCGGGATCGGTCGAGGCCAGCGCCTCCTCGGCGGCGCCGGGCGCGGCCATGGCAGCGGATCCGGCGAAGAGGACGTAGTGGAAGAACAGGAACCGCAGCACGAAGGTGCCGATGTTGGCCAAGCCGTAAATAGCGTCCACGTAGAGCACGCGCTCGGCGCCGGTCAGGTTCATCCAGCTCGCCGAGTGGTAGGCGAACTTGGTGGCCAGCGTGAGGATCACCACGACCATCGCGGAGACCACCCAGAACGGCAGGGTCTCCTTCAGCAGGCTCGGGCGGCCCTTCCGCTTCCACGCCCAGCGGCTGAGCACGTAGCTCACCAGGGCTCCGGAGAACCAGCTGATCAGGCTGGCCCAGGTGGCGGTCAGGGCAAGCGGCCCGGCGCAGATGGTGAGCGTGACCAGGGTCGTGAGGAACGCCGCCATGGCCGCGACCGCGAAGCGGCCGAAGCGGATACCGAGCTTGCTGCGGGCTTTTTGAGTCAACGCGTCGCTGAGCCGATTGGATACCAGAGCCATTGCTGTCCTAGGTTAGCTAGCCGACCATGAGCGAGGAGCGGGTATACAGTACGAAAACCGCAGGCCGATGGATCTACCCGGCGAAGCCGCCCGATGCGACTCGTGAGGAGAGTGTTTCAGTATCCGCACTCAGAGCACGTTACCGCCCCTGTGCGGCATTCCGCACAACGGCGGCAAAAGTCAGGCCAATCGACAGACGGAAAACGGAGAGGGTAGGGCTGGAGCATGAAGATCTTGGTGTTGGGCGGGGATGGGTATCTGGGCTGGCCTACAGCGCTGCACCTGTCGGAGGCCGGCCATGAGGTAGCGGTCGCCGACAACTTCGTCCGCAGGCACTACGACAACGAGCTCGGGGTCGAGTCCCTGGTGCCGATCGAGCCCCTGCAGACGCGGATCGCGGTGTGGCAGGAGCTGACCGGCAAGAAGATCGGGCTCTACGTCGGTGACCTGACCGACGCGCTGTTCACGTACCACATCATCCGGGACTTCGAGCCGGAGGCCGTGGTCCACTTCGCCGAGCAGCGGGCCGCGCCGTACTCGATGATCGACCGGGCGCACGCGGTGTACACCCAGCAGAACAACGTGGTCGGGAACCTGAACATCTTGTTCGCGATCGCCGAGACCAACCCCGACATCCACCTGGTCAAGCTGGGCACGATGGGCGAGTACGGCACGCCGAACATCGACATCGAGGAGGGCTGGCTGGACCTGGAGCACAACGGCCGGACCGACCGGGTGCTGTTCCCCAAGCGGCCGGGGTCGTTCTATCACCTGTCCAAGGTGCACGACAGCCACAACATCGAGTTCGCCTGCCGGATCTGGGACCTGCGGGCCACCGACCTGAACCAGGGCGTGGTCTACGGCCAGCAGACCACCGAGACCGAGCGGGACGAGCGGCTGGCGACCAGGTTCGACTATGACGCGGTGTTCGGCACCGTGCTGAACAGGTTCACCATCCAGGCGGTCATCGGTCACCCGCTGACCGTGTACGGCGAGGGCGGCCAGACCCGCGGCATCATCGACATCCGGGACACCGTCCGCTGTATCCAGCTGGCCTGCGAGACCCCGGCCAACCGCGGCGAGTTCCGGGTGTTCAACCAGATGACCGAGTCGTTGTCGGTCGCCCAGATCGCCGAGACCGTCAAGGCAGCCAGCCCGGAGGACGTCACCATCGAGTACCTGGACAACCCCCGCGTCGAGCTGCCCGAGCACTACTACAACGTCAAGCACACCAAGCTGGTGGAGCTCGGCCTCGAACCCCACCTGCTCTCGGACACCCTGATCGAGTCGCTGTTCGAGGTGACCAAGCGGTACGCCCACCGGGTTCGCCTGGAGGCGCTCCGGCCCACCGTGAAGTGGCGCGACCCCACCGCCGGTTAGCTCGGGGACCGCACGCACCGGCGCGGAAGCTGCAACCCTGCCCGTTCGGGACAATGATTTTTATTACTGCCGAACGGGCAGGGTTTTTGCATGTCTACCCGGATCTGCGTCACCTGCGGCAACCATTTCCCCGACCCGCGCCCGGAGATCTGCACGGTGTGCGCGGACGAACGGCAGTGGCTGCCGCCCGGCGGCCAGCGGTGGACGACGCTGGCCGAGCTCGCCGCGGCCGGGCACCGATCTGACGTCCGGGCCGTCGAGCCGGGGCTGACAGGGATCGGCGCGGACCCGCCGGTGGCGATCGGGCAGCGTTCCCTGCTGGTCCGCACGGCCGCGGGCAACGTGCTGTGGGACCCGTCGGGGTTCATCGACGACGCGGCGGCGGCGGCGGTTCGCGAGGCGGGCGGGCTGAGCTTCGTGACCGCCAGCCACCCGCACTTCTACGGCGCGATCGCCGAGTGGGCCCGCGTGTTCGGCGCGGAGATCCTGGTGCCTTCCGATGACGCGGCGTGGCTGCGGGCGGGCCCGGACGCTGCGGTCCGGACCTGGTCGGGAACCCTCGGCGTGCTGCCTTCTGTGACGCTCCTCCAGTGCGGCGGGCACTTCCCGGGCAGCGCCGTGCTGCACTGGGCCGACGGCGCCGACGGCCGCGGCGTCCTGCTCAGCGGGGACACGATCTTCGTGACGCCGGGCGAGGACCGGGTGACGTTCGTCTGGTCGGCGCCGAACCGGCTGCCGCTGTCGGAGGCGGCCGTGCGTGGCGTTTGGGAGACAGTACAGCCTTATCCGTTCGACCGGATCTACGGCGGGTGGTGGAGCCCGGCGCTGCGTTCGGGCGCGTGGGATATCGTGCGGCGGTCGGCTGTGCGATATGTGGAGCACCTGAACGGGACCGCTTAAGGTTCGCTGATGCGGCCGGTCATGTCGCCTTCAGCCGAAGCCGCGGCGCAAGGTCCAGATGCCGGTGGGGGCGTCCCGGCGCAGTTCGTACACCCCCGGAGGCATGCCCTGACCAGGCGATGCTTCGACCCGCCAGAATTCGAGTTCAGGCTGGCCTGGTTGGGCCCCGGGGTCTCGCCACCATTCCCGGTTGATGACCCAGTGCTCCAAGATCGCGCGGACGGTGTACGGCCGGCTTCGCCACACGAACCTGGTCGGCCTGCCATCTTTCCTGGCCTGAACCTCTACCGGCTCGCCGTACACCCTACTCACGTTCTGCCACCCGTCTTCCCTGCGCGCGCGCAGTGCTAGTCGGGTCACCCAGGCCAGCCGGGTCACCGAGTCCGTCGCTGCCGCAAGGAGGAAGACAGGCGGGCAGTGCTATCCGTGATCACTGCGGTCGGCACCGAAGCGGGACGGCACCTTCGGTCGAATATTAGTTCACTCGAACAAGGATGCCAGTCATCTCAGCTAGCTTCACCGAGATGAGCGGATTCGCATAGATGATGACCGAAGGTCTTGACTTCCGGGCCCGGTGCCCTTTTACTCGAACAAGAATGCAAATCTGGGTTGCTAGCTGAGCTTAGATAACTCAAAATGTCAGTACCCCTCGGCATAGTGGTGGTCATCCCACCACTATGCCGAGGGAGGCCAACGTGTGCTGGCTATGTGCCCATCCGGGCGCTACCGAACGTGACTACCAGGACCACATGTGGTCGCTGATCGCCATGTACGGCTGGGCCGTGCAGGGCGTGGAACGCGACGGCATCCACCCGCCGTGGGCCTACACGGTGGGGCTCACGCCAAACCAGCGGCCCGAGCTGATCATCACCGGCATGGGCCTGACTCGGGCCACGCAGGTGCTTAACGGCGTGGCCCCGTACCTGCTCCATGCGCAGGCGCCCGAGCCGGGGACGCAGGCGGTCTTGCGCGACGGCCCGCTCGTCGAGGTCGTCAAGGTCGCCGCGCCGTGGGCTCACCTGAACCTGGCGGTCGAGTTTTACGGCACCCGGATACGCAGCCTGCAGTTGGTGCACGCCGATAAGCGCGGCCGCTGGCCCTGGGACGACGCGTACCAGGGCGTGCGCGGCGGTCAGCCCGTGCTGGGCCAACGGGAGCCGGCGGAGCGCCGCAAACGGGTCGGCTAGCCGACGAGCAATAGGCGAGTCGGCTAGCCGAGCAATAGGCGAGTCGGCTAGCCGAGCAACAGGCGGGTCGGCTAGCCGGCGAGTTCGGCCGGGACCCTAGGGGTTCCAGCCGGGGGCGGGGAAGGACGCAAGCAGGTCGCGGACCTCGGCGGCGATGCGGTCGAGCGTCGCCTCGTCGTCCTTGGTGGCGGCGGTGACCGCCTCGTCCATCCAGGCCGCGAGGGGCGCCATGTGCTCCTCGGTCAGGCCGCGGGTGGTGATCGCGGGCGTGCCGATCCGCAGGCCCGAGGGGTCGAACGGCTTGCGCTGATCGAACGGCACCGTGTTGTAGTTCGTCTCGATGCCCGCCCGGTCCAGGGCCTTGGCGGCCGGCTTGCCGCCGATGCCTTTGGGGGTGAGGTCCATCAGGATCAGGTGGTTGTCCGTGCCGCCTGAGACCAAGTCGAAGCCGCGGGCCAGCAGGGCGTCGGCCAGCGCCTTGGCGTTCTTGACCACCTGGTGGGCGTAATCGTGGAACCCGGGCTGCGCGGCCTCGTGCAGCGCCACCGCGATCGCGGCCGTGGTGTGGTTGTGCGGGCCGCCCTGCAGGCCGGGAAACACGGCCTTGTCCACGGCGGAGGCGTACTCGGCCGTGGACATGATCATGGCGCCGCGCGGGCCCCGGAGCGTCTTGTGCGTCGTGGTGGTGATCACGCCGGCGTGACCGACGGGCGAGGGATGCGCGCCGCCCGCGATCAGCCCGGCGATATGCGCGACGTCCGCGACCAGGAGCGCGCCGGCCTCGGCGGCAATGGCGGCGAAGGCCGGGAAGTCGATGGTCCGCGGGATCGCGGTGCCGCCGCAGAAGATGATCTTGGGCCGCTCCTTGAGCGCCAGGTCGCGTACCTCGTCCAGGTCGACCCGGCCGGTGTCGTGGCGGACCCCGTACTGGACGGCCCGGAACCACTTTCCGGTCACCGAGACCGGCCAGCCGTGGGTGAGGTGACCGCCCATCGGCAGCGCCATGCCCATGACCGTGTCGCCCGGCTGGGCGAACGCCAGGTAGACCGCAAGGTTCGCAGGCGAACCTGAGTACGGCTGCACGTTGGCGTGGTCCACGCCGAACAGGGCCTTGGCCCGGTCCCTGGCGATCGTCTCGATCTGGTCGATGAACTGCTGGCCCTCGTAGTACCGGCGGCCCGGGTAGCCCTCGGAGTACTTGTTGGTCAGCACGCTGCCGGAGGCCTCGAGCACGGCCACCGACACGTAGTTCTCCGACGGGATCAGCCGGGCCTTTTCGTACTGCCTGCGGGCCTCGTCCTGGATGAGCCGGGCGATCTCCGGGTCCGAGTTCTCGACGGCCGGGATGGGCGGGATGTGCATGTCAGACCTCCTCGCAGACGAGGCTACCGGTCCCGGCGCGGGAAGGTCACGGGGGCACGCACCAACGCCGTTCGGTACCTTCATTCCTGGCACCACAAGAAACGGGGAGCGGACATGTCCACCAGAATCATCCTCGACTGCGATCCCGGGATCGACGACGCGCTCGCGATCGCGTTCGCGCACGGGCATCCCGGCATCGACCTGGTCGGCGTCACCACCGTGGCGGGCAACGTCGGGCTGGCCAAGACGACGGCGAACGCGCTGGCGGTGTGCGAGTTCATCGGCGCGTCCGGGACGCCGGTGACCGCGGGCTGCGCCGGGCCGCTGCTGCGCCCGGCGCTCGACGCACGGCAGGTACACGGCGATTCCGGGCTGGGCAGGGCCACGCTGCCGGCGGCCGCGGCCCGCCCGGCCGCCGGGCACGCCGTCGACTACATCATCGACGCCGTGGGCGCTGCCCCCGGCGAGATCACCCTGGTCGCAACGGGGCCGCTGACCAACATCGCGCTGGCCGTGCGGCGGGAGCCGCGGCTGGCGGACTGGGTGCGCGAGTTCGTGATCATGGGCGGATCGGCGGGCCGGGGCAATGTCACGCCCGCCGCCGAGTACAACATCTGGGCCGACCCGGAGGCCGCCGCGGTGGTGTTCCGGGCTGGCTGGACCGTCACCATGCTAGGGCTCGACGTGACCTTGCGGACCGGGGCCACCGCGGCGGTGCTGCAACAGATGAGCGAGCTCGGGCCGCTCGGCACCGAGTTGCTGCGGCCGGCCCTCGAGCAGTACCGGTCGGTCAGCGAGCCCGGCGGCCCGCCGGTGCATGACGTCTGCGCGGTGGCCTGGGTGGCGCAGCCTGAACTGTTCGGGCTGGTCCCGGCGCGGGTTCAGGTGGAGCTAGCCGGACACCTTACGGCCGGCATGACCGTGACCGATTTCGGTGTCCCCGGCGGGGTCGACTGCGGCAACGCGCTGGTCGCGATGCGCATCGACGTGGACAGGTTCTGGGAGGTCACGCTCGGCACGTACACCCGGGTGGCCGCGGCCATGGGCCGCTAGCCGGCCCGGTTTACTCGCGGGACTCCAGGTCGCCTTCCATGTCTAGGTAGACCTGGCGCAGGTGGTCCAGGGTCTTGGCGTCGGGGGACTCCCAGAGGCCGCGGGAGGCGGCTTCCAGCAGGCGCTCGGTGATCCCGCGGAGGGCCCAGGGGTTGGAGCGCTGCATGAACGAACGGGTCTCCTCGTCGAAGACATACGAGGCGGCTAGCTGCTCATACATCCAGTCCGGGACCACGCCGGCGGTGGCGTCATAGCCGAACAGGTAGTCCACGGTCGCGGCGAGTTCGAAGGCGCCCTTGTAGCCGTGCCGGCGCATCGCTGCGATCCACCGCGGGTTCACCACCCGGGACCGGAATACGCGCCTGGTCTCCTCGGCCAGCGTGCGCGTCTTCGGCGCGTCGGGAACGGCCGAGTCGCCGATGTAGGCCGCAGGATTGCGGCCGGTCAGGGACCGGACCATGGCGACCATGCCGCCGTGGTACTGGAAGTAGTCGTCGGAGTCGGCAATGTCGTGCTCGCGGGTGTCGATGTTCTTGGCTGCCACCGCGATCCGGCGGAACGCGCCCTCCATGTCCGGCCTGGCGTTCACTCCGTCGAGCCCGCGGCCGTAGGCGTAGCCGCCCCAGACCGCGTACACCTCGGCCAGGTCGGCGTCATCCCGCCAGTTCCGGGCGTCGATCAGCGGGAGCAGGCCGGCGCCGTACGCGCCGGGTTTGGATCCGAAGATGCGGGTCGTCGCGCGGCGCCAGTCACCGTGCCGGGCCTGGTCGGCCAGGGCGTGGGCGCGCAGGTAGTTGGACTCTGGTGGCTCGCCGAGCGCGGCGACCGCGCCGATCGCGTCGTCCAGCAGCGCGATCACGTGCGGGAACGCGTCACGGAAGAACCCAGAGATGCGCAGCGTGACGTCGATCCTAGGCCGGCCGAGTTCGGCCAACGGGACGATCTCGAAGCCGGTCACCCGGCGCGACGCCTCGTCCCACTGCGGGCGGCAGCCAATGAGCGCGAGCACCTCGGCGATGTCGTCACCCTGTGTGCGCATGGCGGAGGTCCCCCACACGGTCAGGCCCACGCAGCGCGGGTACTCCCCCTCGTCCGCCAAGTGCCTGGCCAGTAGCGAGTCCGCCAGGGCCAGGCCGGTCTGGAAGGACGTCTGGGAAGGGATGGCCTTCGGGTCGACCGAGTAGAAGTTGCGGCCGGTCGGCAACACGTTGACCAGGCCTCTGGTGGGCGACCCCGATGGGCCAGCGGGTACGTAACCGCCGTCGAGTGCGTGCAGCACGGCGTCGATCTCGCCGGTGGTCGCGTTCAGCCGCGGCACGAGTTCGGTGCAGGCGAACTCCAGCACGCGGGCGACCTGTTGGATCGGGCCCGGGGATTTGTCTGCAGTTTCGGGCGTTGTAGCACCCGAAACTGCAGACAAATCGAGGTCGGCAACGGCGGGGGCGTTACTGAGGATGCGAGAAGCAATTTCTGGGGCGTGAGTTACGTCCCAGTTGGTCGTGGCTATGGCTTCGATGAGCTCACGCGCGAGGCGCTCGTAGTGGTCGGTTTCCGTGCGTACGGAAGGGGTGGGAGGGGCGGATGGGGCGGGGGCGCCTTCGGGGAGGCCGAGGGCGGCGCGCAGGCCCGGGAGGGCGCCCCAGCGGGCGCTCCAGAGCTGGGGCGCGCGCAGGATGACCAGGACCAGGTTGACCAGGGCCTCACCGGCCGGAGCGGCGCCGAGGATGTGCAGGCCGTCACGGATCGCGGCGTCCTTGACCTCGCACAGGTAGCCGTCGATGTGCAGCACGAACTCGTCGAATTCGGCCGAACCGGGCTGGGCGTCGACGCCCAGGTCGTGGTGCAGGTGGGCGGTCTCGATCAGGGACCATATCTGCACGCGGAGCGCGGGCAGCTTGTCCGGGTCGAGCGCGGCCACGGTGGCGTACTCGTCGAGCAGCTGCTCGAGCTTGGCCATCTCGCCGTAGGTGTCGGCTCGCGCCATCGGCGGCACCAGGTGATCGACGATCACCGCGTGCGCGCGCCGCTTGGCCTGGGTCCCCTCCCCCGGGTCGTTGACGATGAACGGGTACACCAGCGGCAGGTCGCCGAGCACCGCGTCCGGCGCGCACCCGGCGGACAGGCCGAGGCCCTTGCCGGGCAGCCACTCCAGCGTCCCGTGCTTGCCCAGGTGCACGATCGCGTCGGCGCCGAAGTCCTCGGCCAGCCACCGGTACGCGGCCAGGTAGTGGTGCGACGGCGGCAGGTCGGGATCGTGGTAGATCGCGACCGGGTTCTCGCCGAACCCGCGCGGCGGCTGGATCATCAGCACCACGTGGCCGAACCGCAGGCAGGCAAGCACGATGTCGCCGGACTCCTCGTCGGTGTACAGGCCACCCGGCGGGGCGCCCCAGTGTGTGCGGATGGAGGAGGCCAGATCGTTCGGCAGATGGTCGAAATAACGGAGGTAAGCGGCGAGCGGGACCCGGGCCGGGGCGGCGCGGAGCTGGTCTTCTGTGAGCCACTCGGTGTCGTGGCCGCCGGCCGCGATCAGCGTGTGGATCAGCGTGTCGCCGTCCTCGGGAAAGCCGTCGCCGAGGTCGTAGCCGGCTTCGCGCATGGCCCGCAGCAGCGCCACGGCGGACGCCGGGGTGTCCAGGCCCACCGCGTTGCCCACCCGGGCGTGCTTGGTGGGATAGGAGGAGAGCATGATGGCGACGCGCTTGGCGGCGTTCGGGGCAGCGGCCAGGCGGGCGTGCCGGACGGCGATCCCGGCCAGCCGGGCGGCGCGTTCGGGGTCGGCGGCATAGCGGGGTATCCCGTCCGGGCCTTCCTCCTTGAAGGAGAACGGCACGGTGATCAGGCGGCCGTCGAACTCGGGGATCGCCACCTGCATCGCGGCGTCGATCGGGGCCAGGGCGGCGTTCGAGGCCTCCCACTGCGCGCGCGAGCCGGTCAGGCAGAGGCCCTGCAGTACCGGCACGTCGAGGCTGGCCAGCATGCCCGGGTCCCAGTCGCCCTCGCTGGTCGCGTCGGAGGCGGCCGCGCCGCCTGCCGCGAGCACGGTAGTGATCACCGCCTGGGCCGGGGCGAGCAGGGCGGCCAGCCCGGCGCCGGCCCCGCCCGGCGAGTCCCCGCCCGGCGAGTCCCCGCCCGGCGAGTCCCCTCCCAGCGAGTCACGGCGCAGCGAGCCGCAGAAGATGGGGAGCGGTTTGGCGCCGTGTTCGGCCAGGGCGGCACAGAGAGTGTCGACGAAGGCGGTGTTCCCGGACAGTTCGTGCGCGCGGTAAAAAACCACCGCTACCACGGGGGGCTCTTCATGATCGTGGCCAGAAACGGGTGAATAGCGCCCAGAACTGGCCACGATCACGGAAGAGGGGAGCTGGTGGATCCCGTAGGCCGGCATCGGGCGCGGGGGGTCGAAGCCCTCGCCGGTGAGGAAGATGGTGTCGGACAGGAAGCGAGCCAGCTCACGCAGGTTCTCCGGGCCGCCTTCGCTCAGGTAGCCGAGGGCTTCGGTGGCCACGCCCGCGGGCACTGTGGACAGCGCCATCAGCTCGGCGTCGGGGGTGGCCTCGCCGCCCAGGGCGACCAGCGGCCGGCCGGCGGCCGCCAGCGCGGCGGTGAGCGCGGCTACGCCCTGCGG
>JBAUAY010000304.1:0-18025 GCA_049676235.1 Streptosporangiaceae bacterium | reverse complement strand
GGGACGACCTGGCCGGCCCGGTGGCCGAGGGACTGGGCCTGCCCGGGCTGCCCGACCCGCTGCCCGCCGCCCGGAAAACCGTCCGCGACCTGCCGCCCTCCCCCGCGCTGAGCATCCTGGCCAACGGCCCGGACAGCTTCGCCGGCCGCAAGATCGGCATCCTGGTCACCGACGGCGTGGACGCCGCCAAGCTCGAGGAGGTGAAGTCAGCGGCCGGGCAGGCCCAGGTCAACGTCGAGCTGATCGCCCCCGCAGTCGGCGGCGTCGAGGCCAGCAACGGCAATCATGCGCCGGCCGGCCAGAAGATCGACGGCGGCCCCTCCGTGCTCTACGACGCCGTGATCCTGCTCGCCGCCAAGCACGGCACGCCCGCGCTGGCCGCCCAGCCCGCGGTGCGCGACTTCGTGGCCGACGCCTACGCCCACTGCAAGTTCATCGGCTACACCGGCGGCGCCAGCCCGCTGTTCCAGGCGGCCGGACTCGGCGACCTGACCGACGACGGCTTCGTCAGCCTGGACGAGCACTCCGCCGCCGACTTCATCACCCGCTGCGCCAAGCTGCGATTCTGGCCCCGCCAGGCCAGCATCGCGCAGCGGGCCGGCGCGGCGAAGGCATCCGCAGGCCAGGGCTGATGGATGCCACCACGGTCCGGCGCGGGCGGCCGCGGCCAGGCGCCGCCCGCCAGACCGTCGGGGACGTGCAGGATAGTGAGACCACTGGTCAAGCTGGAGGAATCATGGTAAGTGCGGACACCGCCTGTGACGTCGGACGCTCCGAAGCCAGCATGCTCGGCATCTACCTCAATGATCATCTTGCCGGGGCGACGGCAGGCACCGAGCTGGCGCACCGGATGGCGCGATCGCACGGCGACGGACAGGACAGCGGCACGCTCAGGCGCCTCGCGGTTGAGATCGGGCAGGACCGCGCCGCCTTGCTGGATATCATGGCCGCCCTCGGCATCAAGGTCCGCCGTTACAAGGTGGGCGCCGCCTGGATCGGGGAGAAGGCTGGCCGGCTGAAGTTCAACGGCCGTCTCTTCGCCCGGTCACCCCTCAGCAACCTGGAAGAACTGGAAATGCTGCGGCTCGGCGTAGAGGGCAAGGCCGCGGGCTGGCGCACACTGCGGACCCTGGCGGACACGGACCCGCGCCTGGACCCCGCGCGCCTAGACGAGCTCATCTCCCGGGCCAGGCGGCAGGCAGATGCCCTTGAGAACCTCCGGGTGGCCGCCGCCAGCCAGGTAGTCAGGGCATGTCCGTCCTAGCCACGGTATCCGCAGCAATAACGGGGAAGGCTTAGCCGCATTGGCTAGGCGATGAGGCGCGCTGACTCTCAGCTTGCCTCCATACTCGCCATGTTTCAGGCTCTCGCGGCCGATTCCGCCGTCTCCTCGGGTGGTGGCGGTGTTCCGCCGTCCTGAGGGACCTCCGCATCGCGGTGCGGCATGACGCTTCGGCCGCCGCCGACGTGCTCGCCGCCTTGGACCAGCCCGGGTGAACATCGAGCAGCGCCTCGCCGGAGCCATCTGCTCCTTCAGTCTCGACGCGCTCGCCGGCGCGGTCCCGCTCAACGTCGACCTCGACGTCGTGCTCTCGGTCCTGGCCCGCACCCACTGCGCCGCGCCGCGCCGCCGCCTGCCCGGCTACCACGCGGCCACCCCCGACAAGTCGAATCGGCGTAGCGCAGGTTCGCTGCGTCGATTGTCAGCTGCACCGCCTGCCCGGATATCTGGGCGGTGGGATCGCTGCCACCCGCAGCCCGGGCCCAATCGGACAATCGGACGCGGGGCACATCCACGTGAATGTCCGGTTAGCGGCGTTTAGCCGGTCCTTGAACACGCCGACACCGGCAACGTCACTGATATTGAAGCCATCACCTATCTCGCCCGGCGATCTGCGCGCGGACAGCGCAACATCCTGGCCGTGGCTCGCGACGTCCTGGCGAGCCCAGACCGGCTCGCCGGCCAGGAGCCGCCCTCATGAGCACGCAACGCTCGGCCCTTAGCCTCGAAGGCCTGCAGCGATCCGGCATGACACCCGCTGAGCTGCGGATCAAGCATTACGCGGTCGGCGGCGAGGCCGCCGGGCTGGAGGTCGACGCCTACGTGCTTGGCCTGCTCGGCCCAGACGACTACCAGCACAATCTCATCGCCCAGGCCCTCGATGAGTATTTCCGCGACCGCCACGCAGACCATCCCGTGCGTTACCGCGACCTTGCCCCGCGGAGGAGGCGCGAGGCAGCCGGAATAGCCGGGCTGTCCTACTGGCCCGGGCCCGGCGAGCCGATCAGCTCGCCTGTTTCGACGAGGTAGGCGGCGACCTCGGTGAGCTTGACGTTCTTGTGCTGGGATGCCTCGGCGAGCAAGGCGAAAGCAGCATCGGCGGTGATCCGGTGACGTTCCATCAAGATGCCCTTGGCCTGACCGATGAGGTCCCGGTTGACGACGGCCGCGCGCATCTGCTCGGCTCGCAGCGCATCAGCGAGAGCAAGCGCGGCCAAGGTGGCGAACATCGTCGTGATGCGCTCGTCGAGGTCGCTGAAAGCGGACGGGTCCCCCGCGTACAGGCTGAGCGTGCCTAGGCACCGCTCATCTACCCACAGCGGGATGCACAGCTGGCTCAGGACGCCGTGTTCGCGCGCTTCCGCCATGAAGCCCGGCCAACGCGGGTCGGAGCGGGTGTCGTCGATACGGATCACGATCTGCCGCCGCGCGGCCTCGATGCAGGGCCCTTCTCCCGCCTGCTGCTGCTGGAGGTCGAGGTACAGGGGAGCGCGGCCGGTCACGGCCCGCGGGACCAGCTTCCCGCGCTCTAGCAGGATCAGGCCGGCATCCCGGCCCGCAGTTAGCGCGCTGGCGGCCGCCGAGACGATCGCGTCAAGCGTGGGCTGCAGCTGAGCGTCCCGCACATGCAGCGCGCGGGCCAGCACCTCCATAGTGCTAGCGGCCTCGGCCATGACCTCGTCTATGTCCCGCTGCTCGCTGACCTCCGGCATGTCATTCCTTTCGGCGGGCCGGTGCCTGCGGCCGGCGCTCAGGCCGGCCGCAGGCACCGTCAGGCGGTCCGGTCGCCGTACCCGTCACGGCTGGCTTCCGCCAGCCGATCAGGTGAGGGCGTCCTTGATCGTTCCGGCCAGGCCGGTTGCGGTGCCGAGGGCCGGGCGGAAGGCTCGCCCTGCTTACCGTCGTAGGTCGCGTACAGCTTCGGGTCCGGGGGCTGGCGCCGATCCGGGGCCGGCCCAGCGGCTCGGGATCGAGCAGGTAACCGAACTGATGCAGGCCGTCGGGCTGCGGTCCCGCCGCCCAGCTGCCCTCGTGTCCCGCGGTGCCGTCCGACAGGTGCCACACCGAGGTTGCGTGCTCGGCGTACTCCTCGTCGAACAGCGCGTTCGGCGCGGCCGTGGTCTCCAGGCCGTCGGCCTGGAGCTCCTCGATGGCCTCGAGCCACAGGTTCTGGTGCAGGCTGTCGCGGGCCAGGTTGAACTTCAGCATGTTGCGCACGCTGGGGTCGGTCATGTTGTACAGCCGCAGTGTCTGCACCCGGCCCTGCGTCTCCGCCGCGGCGTTGGCCCGGAAGTCGGCCAGGAGGTTGCCGCTGGCCACGATGTACCGGCCGTTCCATGGGTAGCCGTTGCTATCCGCCAGCAGCGGGCCGCCGCCGGGCACGATGGCTTGCTGGGGATCCACGCCGCCCAGGACCGCGCCGCCGATCAGCTCCTGCAGCTTGTGGGTGTACGCGGGGTGGGGCTTCTCGGGCTTCGCCTCGAACTGCAGGTAATCAATGTGCCGGAACATGGGTAACTCCCTCACGCGCCAGGGCCCATCCGCAAGGACTCAGCTGACTGGCACATGCGTGGGCGCTGGCGCTCCTTCACGAGGCCGCTGTTTGACCCACGTTGCTGGGGCCTGCCCCTGATTACCCGTCTCATGCGGCCCGGCGGCCTTTTGTTCGTGAAGCCCTGGTCCGCACAGGTACGGGTGGCTCAGCGTTGATCAGCGACGGCCTCGGCCGTCTGCTCACGTTGGCCTGCTGGATCGCCGCGGCCAGCTTCCCACCCGTTCGTTCCCCCGGCGCAGTACCACGTCGCGCTGATCGAGCGCGTAGACAGCCGCCGCAGCGTCAGCCCCGGCGAGCGCATTACCGATGAGCTCCTTGACTACCTGCGCAGCGGCCTGGCCGCCGGGATGCATCTGCCTGACCCCGCCGACCCCAGCCTCGGCACCATCCGGTAGGCGGAAACCACCACCCGTTCGGCTAAAATTTCCGGGCCGAACGGAGGACGGCGGCAGCTTCCGCGTCGGCCGGCGCGGACCCTCCGCTAAGCGGCGGAGGTGGCTTCGGCTGGACGGCTCAGGGACTCGCCGCTGGCGGGGTCGGAAATAGAGCCGGCTGATGTCGACGGACAGCCGCAGGGGATCGTGACCCAGGGCGGCAAAGGCTGAGCCCGGGATGCCCCGCCCGCCGCTTTCGGCACGTGCTTGCGTGGCGACTTCTGGGCAGGCCCGGACGGAGGCCACCACAGCATCCGCGCGCTGCCGCCAGTACTTCTCCGGCGTTCCGGCAGCGAGCCGTCCGGCGCCTTGAGGTGGCCTGGACGAACCAGCGGAACTCCTCGAGCTGAGGGCTGTCAGGGCTAGATCAGTTCAGAGCTAGAAGCATGCTTGCGTCCTTCGCGGGTAACACCGATGTCACGGGTCAAGCAGTGGCCTCAAGACGCGTACGCCCGCGACGGGCCGATAGTTCTCCGATGCCGATGCGTCAGCGGGCCTTGAACCTTGAGGGGACTGCCATGTTCCGTACACCGGAGGCCCGCGGCTTGAAGCCCGCCCGCTGACGGTCGCCCCGCCGCATAGGCGAGCCGGAAGGCACCGAGGTCGGCGTCGGGGGCGAGCAAAGAAACAAGCTCCGCTAATTCAGCGGGTGGTCTGCGCTGCCCAGTCGCAAACCACTCGGATCTCCGGGCCTGACTTGTCATCTCACAAGCTCGCAGGCCGGCCCGTTCACCAGCAAAGCGAAAGGAGGCGCGATGCCGAAATCAAGCCGTTACCCCATTACCGAACTACCGGGAACGCTGCAGCGCTCGTGCCGGGAAGCACAGGAGACGTTCCTCAGGGCGCTCGATGACGCGGTACGGACCCACGGGGCGGGCGATCAAGCACAACAGATCGCCTACATGGCGCTGAAGCAGAATTACGAGAAACGAGGCGACCACTGGATTGCCAAGCACAATCCCGCCGACTGCGGCGAAGGCGGGAAAGCCGATCAGCTTGCTGCCCGCAGGAAGAGCAGCGGGCAGCAGATCCAGCGGTCGGCACCGTGACCCATGTGCTCAGCCGTCGCCGTGTACCACACGCCGGGACAACGCCTCTAGGCTCCGGAAGTGCGCTATCAAAATCACCCGGTGCCTTGGTTTGCGCGCGTCAGCCGGGGAAGCTCGGCCGCTACGAGCGCCGGTACTGCAAGCCATGCGTCAGCACAGCCTGGAGGCACAGCGTGCCGCCGACCGTGGCGAGCGTCGCTCAGCGTGGGCTAACTAGTGAGCGGGCAGTGGAGGAAACGATGACCAAAGTGCTGTACAAGCCGGTGGGGATGCTGGTCAGCGTGCTGGGCGGGGTGCTCGCCGGGGCCATCTTCAAGCGGGTCTGGAAGGTCGCCTTCAGTGAAGACGATGCTCCCAAGGCTACCGACGCCGACCGACGCTGGCGGGAGGTCCTGCTCGCCGCCGCGCTGCAGGGCGCGATCTTCGGCCTAGTCAAGGCGGCGGTCGACCGTGGCGCCGCCGAGGGCACCCGCAAGGTGACCGGCGCCTGGCCCGGGAGGAGGGCCAGTAGAAAGGCCTGACCAGCCACGGGCCGCGGCCGCGACGCTCGCGCCCGGACCGACGCGATTAGTACCGCGGTCACGGCGTCGGCGCGGGCCTCGATTCGCGAGCACGCTATCCAGCGAGCGCAGGAACGCCTGCCGGACCCCCAGCACCTCAGCGGGCCGGCTGCGGGTCGCCGAGGTCGCTGTGACGCGAGCGCGCGGGCGGCGGACGGTGACGGCCGCGCCGGAGATCCCGTCCACTCCGGTCGCCGCCGCCCGGAGCGTCCCGGCCAGGCCGCCGCGGGTCACGGCCGCATCAGTGGCGTCGTGGGCGGAACGCAGCGGCAGGCGGGTGACGCGGCGGGGCTTGAGCTCCAGCGCGAGGATAAGCGCGCCGACCACGATCAGGACGGCGGATCAGACCTGGACCACCAGCGCATCCCAGCGCGTTTCCGCGGCCCAGCGGTCCCAGGTGGTCCAGTGCAGCACGAGCGGGCTGGCGTTCAGATGGAAGCGACGACTTCACGGTTCATCACTGACATTTCGCCAGATCGCTGGCGCTCACCGAGTCCGCCATGTGATCGGTTAGGTAGGCCTCGAGAGCGCTGCTGCCATCGGTCATGACTACCTCCCCCACTCTGGAAACGGCGGCTCAGCGCACGGCCCGCGGTGGACAACCCTGGACGGCACTCCTGGGGATGGCCCCGTGCCCGATGGGCTAGTCAAGTGCCGGGTAGCCAGACATGTCCCCGGTACTGACCCACGGCGACCTGTGGGCCGCCAACCTGCTCAAGCCGCTGCGGCCGGATCGCCATCATCGACCCAGCCGCCTGCTACATGTGGGCCGAAACCGACCTGTCCATGTTGTGGTCCTGCCCCCGGGCCGCCGCTGAATCCGGGCGGTCCTTCGACCTGTACCAGGAACTCAACCCCTCACCGCCCGGCTGCGCCGACCGCATGCCCATCTTGCATTTGCGCGAACTGCTCAGCACCGCGGTCAACTTCGGCGCGAGGCCGCCAGCATTCTCCAGCGCATCCGCCACATCCTCGCCCCCTTCCGCTAACACAACGCCGGGATTCGGGCGCTGCCCTCGGCTGTCCGCTTCTCAGTCCTCAGCCGGGAAGCTTCACCAAGTTGAGGAAGAAGTCATCAACTTGCCGGATCGCTTCGGTGAAGAGATCGAGGCTCACCGGCTTGGTGATGTATGCGTTGGCGTGCAACTGGTAGCTCGCCGAGATGTCCGTCTCCGCCTGGGAGGTGCTGAAGATCACCACGGGGATTGTCAGCAGGTCAGGGTCGGCCTTCAGTTCGGCCAGTACCTCCAGGCCGTTGCGGCGCGGCAGGTTGAGATCAAGCAGGATCAGGCCGGGCCTGGGCGCGCCGGTGAACTCGCCGGTCCGACGGAGGAAGCGCATCGCCTGCTCGCCGTCGCCCACCACGTGCAGCGTGCTGTGTATCGGGGACAGCTCGAACGCTTCGGTGGTCATCAGCACGTCCCCTGGGTCGTCCTCGACCAGCAGCACCTCGATGACCTGGAGCCCGGCTGGATCGGGGAAGTGACTCACCTCAGGCATCTGCCAACCTCCCGGCCAGGATAAAGGGTGCCGGAAGACCGGGTTGTCTGCGTTGAGATAGAAGGCAGGCAGCTAGCCCGGGACGACCGGAACGGCTGGGTTCTCAACCGGTGCGGCGATGTTACTGCATGTCAAGGTGACAGTCCATCCGTTGACCATCGCAGCTGGCCGCGTACGATGTTAGCCGAATTGTGACCGCGCATGGACAGGAGACGCCGTGGCTACCGGGACCGAGGTCCTCGATGTTGGCCGCCGCGACCATGTTGTCCTGTTTTACCGTGACGAGGAGGAACTCGCCGAGCGGGTAAGTGAGTATCTTCTCCCCGTCGTCCAAGACGGCGGCGTGGCGATCGTGGTCGCCACGCCAGATCACCGGCGGTCCTTCGAGAGATACCTTGCCGGCACCGGCGTCGATGTGGCTGCAGCTTTTGCGCGCGGTGCTTACCTTGCGCCTGACGCCAGCGAGACGATGCGCGGCTTCATGGTCGCCGACCGGCCCGATCCCGCTGGTTTCTGGCAGGCGATCAGCCCCATGCTCTGGCAGGCGGCAAGGCCGGGCGGCCGGTTCGCGTCTTCGGCGAGATGGTCTCGTTGCTCTGGGACGCCGGTCTGATCGACGCCGCCATCGAGGTCGAGGCGATGTGGAACGAGCTGGGCGCCCAGTATCCGTTCTCCCTGCTCTGCGCCTACCCGGCGCAGCCGGCAGCTTGTGCCTACCAGCTTGACGCCCTGACCGAGGTGTGCCGCGCCTACACACAGGTCACCGGTGTCCCGCCCGAGGCAGACTAATCTCGGCACGCCGTCTGTGACCCATTCACGCCCTACACCTAAGTCCTAGGCCAGGCTCCTTCCTGCAACGGTGGCGGCTGCCACTGGAGAGACCTGTTGCCGGGGCACAATCCACTGGTCGCCAGATGGGAGGCCAGGTGGACCAGAGCCTGCCGGTCTTAGGAACCGGGCGTCACCGCCGGAGCGACCAGGCCTTAGGTCGTGCGGCGCTTGCTGGCGCCAAGAGGGCCGCGGTAACGGCGCTCATAACGTGGCCTCGTCGCGGCCAGGCGGGTCACGTTCGGTGATCGGCACACGGATGACGTCGGCGAATGAGGCAGAACCTCAGGCAAGCTGCCGAGCCGCCGTTCCCCGGCTGAGGCGGCGGCCCCTTTAATAGCGAGTTCGGGGAGAACAGCCACCCTTCTGAGCACATCACGTCGGGCCGCTGCCCAAGCTCACCTGCTATCTGGCCCGGGCGTGCGGACGTCCTCGCCGGACGCGGCGAGCAGGCTGAGGAACGGGCCGACCCGGTGCCCGTCCTGGGCGGGATGCCGGAACAAGCTGTCGTGGTTGACGGTGTACCGGGTACGCCGCCCGGTGCGGGTGCGGGTCAGGTATCCGGCGGCCTCCAGGTCGGCCACGACGGCCTGGACGGTGCGCTCGGTCAGTCCGGCCACGGCGCTGAGGTCCCGGATCCGGGCGCCGGGGTTGCGGGCGATCTCCACCAGCACGGGCTGCATACGCTGCTGGCGGCGCACAAGCGCGCTCAGGCCGAAGGCGGCGAACTGCTGCTGGCTATCGCCGCCACGCCCGTCCTCCGCGTCCTCGCGCTCACCAGCATCGACCGCATGATCCCGAACTTCACCAGCCTGGACGAGGCCCTCGCGCAAACGTCCGCGGACGGGCCGGACGGCCGCCGGCGAGCTGACGTCCTCGGCGGGAATGAGCTCGTGGCCCAGCACGGCATTAGCGAACTCGACGGAGAAGCCTGCTGACCGAGACGCCGCCAGTATGATCCGGACCGTGCGGGACCTGCTGTTACCAGTCATGAGTTAAGCGTCGCCGCCGAACGGCGAAGGGATCGTTCAGCTGGGCGCGCTCGGAGGTGCCTCACTAGCTGCGCCGGACATGCCCCGAGGGGATACTCGTCCTCGTCCGCGGTAGGCAGAGGACATGGATCACTCCGCTGCCCCCTTACTAGACGCCCTGGTCGATTACCACGCACGGGACCGGTACGGGTTTACCCCGCCGGGACACCGCCAGGGCCGGGGTGCCTATCCGCGTAGTCGCGCCGCGCTCGGCGAGCACGCGTTCCGGTCCGACGTCCTGGCCACGGCCGGGCTGGATGACCGCACGTCTTCGCACGGCTACCTGTCCAGGGCCGAAGAGCTGATGGCGGACGCCGCCGGCGCGGAGCAGGCCTTCTTTTCTACCTGCGGCAGTTCCCTGTCGGTCAAGGCCGCCATGCTGGCCGTGGCCGGCGGCCCGGGTGACCTGCTGATCAGCCGGGACGCGCACAAGTCGGTGGTAGCCGGCCTGGTCTTTTCCGGAGTGCAGCCGCAGTGGATCCGGCCCCGCTATGACCCCCGGCTGCACGTGGCGCACCCGCCCTCGCCGGAACAGGTGGAACAGGCCTGGCAGAAACACCCGGACGCGGCCGGGGCCTTGATTGTCAGCCCGACCCCGTACGGCACCTGCGCCGACATCTCCTCGATCGCCCGCCCGTCGCCACCGGCGGGGGAAAGCCGCTGATCGTCGATGAAGCCTGGGGCGCCCACCTTCCGTTCCACCCGGACCTGCCGACGTGGGCGATGGATGCCAGCGCCGACGTGTGCGTAGTCAGCGTGCACAAGATGGGCACCGGGTTCGAGCAGGGATCGGTGTTCCATCGGCAAGGCGACCTCGTCGACCCTGACCAGGTGTCCGCCTGCGCCGACATGCTGATGACCACCAGCCCGAACGTGATGGTCTACGCGGCGCTGGACGGCTGGCGTCCGCAGATGGTCCAGTCACGGACGCGATCTGCTCGACGCCGCGCTCACCCTGGCCGGGCAGGTGCGGCAGGACATCGACGCGCTGCCCGGCCTGCACGTCCTGCGGGAGGAATTCCTCGGCGCCGAGACATCGCACGACCTGGATCCGCTGCACGTGGTCATCGACGTGGCTGACCTGGGAGTGACCGGATACGACGCCGCCGACTGGCTGCGCGAGAACCACCGCCTGGACATCGGGCTCAGCGACCACCGCCGGATGGAAGCCACCCTGTCGCTGGCTGATGACGACCAGACCGCCGCGCGGCTGATGTCAGCGCTGACCGACCTGACCAAGCAGGCCGGTACCCTTCCCCCGGCCCACCAGGTCGAGCTGCCCAGCGCCGCCGAACTCGAGCTCGAACCCGCCATGCTGCCCCGCGCCACCTACGGACCGCACTGGGTCAACGAATTCGACTCATCGTCCCGCCCGGGTTGCCGGTCGTCGTTGCCGGGCCAAACGCAGGTGAGCTTACGCGTGCCCTCGGCGGCGCCGCGGTCGACGGTTGCCTTGACCAGGGCGAAGATGGCGCCTTGCAGGGCGCCGCGAGCAGGACTTCCCGCCATCCTCGTTGCGCGTCGGTGGCCTTCGGTGCCTCAGCGTCGAGACCGGCATGCCAGATTCTGCGTGCCGAGGACGGTTCGTGTGACCTCGGCCGTCATGGTTCTTTTCTCATGCAGCAGATAAGCTCGCAGGCGCATCTGCGCGGCATAAGCGCCGGCGCAGCATGAGAATGACGAGCACGATTATCACGATGAGGACTACCGTCCCGATACCGATATACATCGACTTTCCTTTCCTGGCAGCGCCCGGCGTCGATTGTCGATGAGGTTCCTGGCGCCATCTTCGAGATTGGCTTTCGATCCAGCTACCCTCACATGAACTCTCAAACCGCTGGCGCAGCGCTGGCGCGTCTGCGGACGTCGCCGAGTCGCTCGCCGAGCGAGCACGTCGGCACGTCCCGCCGGACCACGTCGAGGAAGCGCGGGCGCTCCGCGTTCGTCCCCTCGGTCGGCAGTCCCGCTGACGTCCAGTCCTGCTTGCCCGTCCGGTAGTCGTACGCCTCGGTGAACCCGAGAATCTCGAGCCGGCACGCGGCTCGTGGGCTGAGGTCTCCTGCGCCAGCGCTGCCTTCTCATTCCCCGGGACCGGCGTGATCTGGAACTCCGCTTTAGTGGCGTACACATGATCAGGCTCGCGGACCAGGCGTCCTAGATGAGGTCGAGCTGGATGGGCAGGGAGGGCTTGCCCAGGGCCTGCCGGGCGTGGGCGAGGGCCTCAGTTTCTATGCGGTGGTGCAGCGCATGCAGGTCGGCGGAGGGGACGGGGGTGACGGTGAGCACGATCTGAGGGTCGCGGCCGTCGCCGATGACCCGACCCTTGGCCGCGTCGACGCCGTGGTAGGCGTTGATTTCCCGGGCGAGAGCGTCGGTGAGGGCGGCGGGCTGCAAGATGGTGGCGCCCTGGTCCGTGCCATCTGAGATAGTGATGTCCCCGACCCGGTCGGTGGAGGCCAGCAGGGCCAGGATCCACCGCAGGCAGGCCAGGGCGATCAGCAGGCAGGCGCCCGCGACGGCGGGCCAGAGCCAGCCGTGATGGCCGATATAGCGGCTGGCGAGGTTGTCGAACAGGGTCCGCCGGGAAAAGGCTGCGCCGAACCCGCCGGTCGAGGCGGCCATGCCCGCCCCGCCGGCGGCCAGGACGAGCAGGCCGAGCAGGGCCAGCGTGACGCGGTTGGTGCGGTCGGCGTGCATCAGCGGCTCCTCGGGACGACGTGCACCTTCAGCCGCGGGGGGTGGCGCAGGTCCAGGCGGTCCAGGCGGTCGTGGAGGGCCTGGGTGACGGGATCGGTCAGCGCGCTGGCGGCGGGACGGCCGCGGGCGGCCAACGCCGCGGTGATGCGGGCGCGTCGGCGGCGGACCTTGACGGTGGCGCTGGAGATCCCGTCCACTCCGGTCGCGGCTGCCCGCAGCATCCCGGCCAGGCTGCGGCGGGTGACAGCCGCGTCGGTGGCGTCATCAGCGGACCGCAGCGGGAGCCGGGTAGCGCGGCGGGGCTTGAGTTCCAGGGCCAGGAGCAGGACTCCGATGACGATCAAGATGGCGGACCAGACCCGGATCACGAGGGCGTCCCAGCCGGTTTTCTGGGCCCAGTGATACCAGCTGCTCCAGTGCACCAGCAGCGGGCTGCGGTGCACGGCGAAGCCGATCACCTCTGCGATGACCACGACGCTGCCGGCGAGCAGGGCGGTTGCGAGGATAAAGGCCAGCGGCCGATTCAAAAGACGCATGCGCGGTTCCCTCCGTAACCGGACCCGGGGCGGCGGGATGATGTCGGTGGCCAGGTCGGCGACGACGATATGGACCTCGTCGACCTCCAGCCCGGCCAGCTCCCGAACCCGGTCCCGGACCTGGTGGCGGACCTGCCCGGTCACCTCGGGGACGGACGCCGGCCAGCGGACGGCGATCTCGACGGTCACGAACGCTTTGGATCCGTCCACCTGCACCGATGTCTTCGGCAGCGCGGAAAGGTCGGTGCCGCGCACGCCGAGCTGGCCCGCGCCGGGGACGGCGCGGCCTAGCACCCGCGCTACCGCGGCTCCCGCGTCAGGGTTCTCGGCCGCGGCCCGGGCGGCGATCTTGGTGACCACGGTGTCGGCGATGCTGATCCTGCCCAGCTCGGTGCGGCCCGCCAGCGGCGCCGGCCGGACCTCGGCGACGGTGCTCACCGGCCGCGGCGGCTGCGCGACAGCCATGCCTGCGCGTCGATGTCGCCGTCGAGGATCTTCGCGGCGCCGTAGCCGATCGCGCCGAACAGGGCCACGATCAGCATGTCACCGAAGTTGCCGAACACCAGGACCAGGCCCAGGATCAGCCCGGTGATGGTGGCAAGCGCGGTACGGTTCATCTCTCACATCCAGATTGCGGATAGTACGGTGCGCCGGCTCTCAAACCCGCGGCTGCCCCGGACCTGGCCGGGGCGACTGGGCCCCTGCGGCCACGGTGGCTGGCAGCGTGGCCGGAGGATCGTCGATGTCGGCGATCACCACGTCGACCGGGTGGGATCCGGTCAGCGGCGCCAGCACCACGCCGATCAGCGCGGCCAGGTCTGCCGCCGGAACTCCCCACCGGGAGCGGACCTGCACCCTCACCCGGCCGTCGCCAACCAGCACGCCGGGGACTTTGCGGCCGGGCAGATAGGAAGCGGTTTCCCCGAACGGCCCGCCGTCAAGCGCGGACACCCCGGCGCAGGCCCGGACGGCCGCGGCGACGGCATCGACGTTGATGCCGTCGATCACGGCAGGTGCAGGGATGCCGTTCTCCGGCTGGAGGGTCATGAAACCCGCGAGGCGGTGGTGTCCTGGTCGCCGTCGGTGGGGAGGTAGACGTCATCGACGGCGATGTTGACCTCGACGACGCGCAGGCCGGTCATCCGCTCGACGGTCTGCTTGACGTTGCGCTGGATGCTCCGGCCCAGCTCGGCGATGCTGGTGCCGTACTCGACCACGATGTCCAGGTCGATGGCGGCTTCGGTCTCGCCGACTTCCACGCCCACGCCCTGGGCGATGTTCGGGCCGGTGCTGCCGGGGATGCGCTCGCGGAATGACCCGAACGCGCGGGTGCCGCTGGTGCCCATGGCGTGCACGCCGGCGATTTCCCGGCAGGCCTTCCCGGCGATCTTCTGCACCACGCTCTCGGCCACGGTGATCTGCCCCTCCCCGGTGGCCAGCCGGTCCCTGGTCGCTGGGCTGGCGGTCGTGGTCGCGGTGACCGGGGTCTCGCTGATCTTGGGCGTCGCGGGCTGGCTCATCAGGAATACTCCTCGGGTGATCGTGGGACAGGCGCGGCCCGGCACATCTTCCCGGGCCAACACGTAGTTAGACACCCGCCCCCAGGAAACCCTCGCAGCGTTTTTCCGGATTCCTCCCTCCCGGTGGTTCCCGGCCGGCATGCCTGAGCGGGGCCGGGGTATACGAAGGCGGCCTTGGCGACCTGCCACGGCGAGGGGGTCATGCAGTGAAGGCAGTACAGGTAGCCGAGCCCGCAGTGGGCGACGCCTACCTCGTGACCCGCGCCCAGGAAGGCTACATCGATGCCTACGAAATCCTCGTGCAGCGGCACTCGGCCATGGCCTACCGGGTGGCCCTGCGCCTGACCGGTAACCACCACGACGCCCAGGACGTCGCCCAGGAGGCGCTGATCGCGGCCTGGGAGAACCTGACCCGGTTCCGGGCCGGCTCGTCGTTTTCCACCTGGCTGTACCAGATCGTGACGCGCCGTGCGCTGAACAAAGTCAGCCGGGGCCGGCCCGCCAGCTCGCTCGAGCTCCTCCCCGACGTCGCCGACACCGCGGCGGAGCCCGCCGAGCAAGCCGAACGCCACCTGGCCGTGGACGCGGTCACCGACGCGCTGCTCGCGTTGCCGTTCCCGCAGCGGGTGGTGATCGTCCTTCACCATTTCGAGGGACTGTCCTACGCTGAAGTAGCGGCCGTGACCGGCAGTACCGAGCCGGCGGTCCGCAGTCATCTGTTCCGCGCCCGGCGCGCCCTGGGAAAGACGCTGGAGGAGTGGAGGTGAGCGGCCCGGTGAACGATCCGCCGCCCGGCCGCCCGGCCGCCCGGCAGCTGCTGGTCGCCGCCACCCTGGCGTGCGGCGCCGACGTAGACCTCCTGCTGGAGCAGGTTGCTGACGGCCGCGGCGGCGACCGGGATGCTCACCAGCAACAATGCGTTCACTGCCAGGCCGCGCTCGGCGAATTCACCGCCCTGTGGAGCCCGGTCACCGAGCTGGCAGCGGTCCCGGTGTCTCCGCCGCACGGCCTGGTCGCGGCGGTGATGACCCAGATCCGTACCCTGGTCCGCGACGTCTGGTACACGCTGGAGGTCACCCAGATCGGTGTCATCCGGATCGCGGCCCGGATCGTGGCGGCCCTGGCCCGCGACAGCGCCCGGACGATCCCCGGGGTCCGGGTCGCCCTGGGCCGCAGCACGCAGGGCACCATCGCCGCGCTCACCGAGAGGGCCACCTTCGGGCACCATCACCCGCACGCCGCCGTGGGCGTGCTAGGCCGCACCGCGGTCGTGGACCTCGCCGTGGCGGTCACTTACCAAGACCCGGTCCATGAGGTCGCCCGTGATATCCAGCGGCAGGTCACCGCTACCCTGCGCGATCAGATCGGGCTGCGGAGCGTCACCGTCAACGTCACCGTGGACGACATCCTCGGCGACGATGAGCGGTAAACCGCACCGGCGCGCATGGCCTGGACGGCTGGCCCTAATGCACGCGCGGGGGCCCAGGGCCGTCGCGGAGCCGCCGCGCCGCGGCGATCGCCTGCCGGATCGGCCACCCTCGGCGCCTGATGACAATCACCTTAGGCAGCGGCCCGGGGTCCTGCTCAGGTTCGGTGTCGAAGGCGCGCAATCCGGCGATGAAAGCATCCGGGTCGCTGCCCCGGTCCGGATGGTGCGCCCGGATGAAGTCCCGGCGGCGGCGCCGGCACTCAGCAGCCTGAGTTTCGTTCATCAGCGGAATCGTGGCCACCTGTTGCGCCCCCGCCAAGAGCGGGAGTAGTGGACAGCAGCACGTTCAGGCTAGCTGACCGGGCCGTCACCGGTAATCCATCCCGCCGCCGGGCTCGTAGATGTCGTGGGGCACGGAACGACGGCGACCGCAAACGTGAGCAGGGTGCTTTGCCCACCGTCGGTCCGGCGGCCACCCGACCACTATTACGGCTATTACGGTACCGCGCCCGCAGCGCGGCGGTCAGCGGCGGTCGCAAGTTCCGGTCCTCACCGCAAGCAGCCACCTATTACGGCGTCAGCCGCCCGGACACGAGATTCCTTCTGTGGCTGTCCGGCGTGACGCCACGACACTGGGGCTCACGCCGGGCAGCAGCTCAGCGGTCACGGCGGCGATCCGCAAGACCACGCCCGCCAGGCCCAGGGCCGTTCGTCCCGTCCAGCGGCATGACAACGGGCATACGCCCGCCGCCAGGCGGCTCTCCGCGTTCATGCCTGACCGGCACCGCCGCAGCGTCCTCGCGCGACGGTGCCTCAAGCGGTTAGACACCGCCGCCGCGGAATCCTCGCAACTTTCTGAACAAATTCCGGCCCGCGGATCCTGTACGCGGAGGGCGCGAGGCAGCCCGCGGTTCGGTTCAACGGCCGGGTCTCGACCGAAGGAGGGCAGTCGGGTGGGGAGCTGGTGTCGGCGTGTAATGCTGGGACACTTCCGCTCAATGGACGGGTAATGGCGCGGATCACCGGGGCTGAGCGGGGGAGGCTAGCTGACCTGGGGGCGGCCGGTAGGCTGGCCGGGCAGCGCGGCCCGCGCTGCGATGTGCCATCTCCGGAGTGGAGCCGCTATGAGCGAGCCCGGCTACCACGACGCGCTCCGTGTCTTGTGCCAGGACGCCGGGGCTGACCTGCACCGTGTCCTGGCGGCGGCGTGCGAGCCGGTGCCGGCCCGGGACCCGGTGGTGTACCTGGCTGACTTCGCCTGCCAGATGCTGGTCCCGCTGGCCGCCGGCGCGGCCGAGCAGGAGGTAGCGGGGACGATGGCAGGCCGGGCGTTCACCACCGGCCGGCCGGTGACCAGCGACCGGGACGGCTTGGTCCGGGTGTGGGTCCCGGTGGTGGAGCAGACAACCCGGACCGGGGTGCTGGCGGTCACGGTCCCGCACGCCAGCCCGCAGATCCTGGCGCAGGCCGAGCTGCTCGGCGTGTTCACCGGCCTGATCGTGGCCGCGGCCGCGCGGGTCAGCGACGTTCCGCACCTGCGGCGGCGAGACCGGGCCATGTCGCTGCCAGCGGGCATGCAGTGGGATCTGCTGCCGCCGCTGAGCGCGCGCACCGCCGGCGCGCTGATCGCCGGGGCGCTGGAGCCCGCCTACGATATCGCCGGGGACGCGTTCGACTACGCCATCAACGGCACTGATTTGCATCTGGCCATCTTCGATGGCCTGGGGCACGGCCTCGGCTCGACGCTGCTGACCGGCCTGGCCGTCGGGGCGTACCGGCACGCCCGCCGGGACGGGGCGCCGGTGGCCGGCATGCACGCCGCCATCGACGCGGCCCTGGCCGGGCACTACGACGATATTTCGTTCGCCACCGGCATCATCGCCCGGCTGGCCACCGGGTCAGGACGGCTGGAGTGGTCCTGTGCCGGGCACCCGCGGCCGCTGCTGCTGCGCGGGCGCAAGATAGTCGCCGAGCTCAGCTGTGATCCGGTGCTGCCGTTCGGGCTCGGCGACGGCGCACCCAAACCGCGCATCCAGGAACTTGAACCCGATGACGCGGTGCTTTTGTACACCGACGGGCTGACCGAGGCGCGGACCGCGGACGGGGAGCAGTTCGGGCTGGACCGGCTGGTCGACTTGCTGGAGCGGGAAGCCGCCAGCGGCCGGACGGCCGAAGAACTGCTGCGGCGCCTGGTGCGGGCCGTGCTCGAGCATCAGGGCGGCAGCGGCCTGCGCGACGACGCGACCCTGCTGCTGGTGCAGTGGACCGGCACCTGACCGGACGCCAGCCGCACTGAGTGGCACGGGGAAACGTGTACCGCCCCAAATTGCCGTTACCGGTCTGACCTGCGGGTTCGGCGCTTCGCATACGCGGCCGGTGGTACCGGCTGAGCACGCCGCCTGGTACCTTCCGGTGCTGCATCGGCCGTCAGGCCGATCGGGCCGGAGAAATCATCCGCCGCACCGTGGCCGCGGTGTTCGGCCCTCATTTTCTCGACCGGCGCTCGAGGGGATCGGGTCTGTTGCCGGGCCGGGGTCAGGGTTGCCTGGCGGGGTGGTTGCGGTGCAGTTCGGCGGCGATGGTGTGGCTGAGCTCGTGCCAGCTG
>JBAUAY010000303.1:0-2415 GCA_049676235.1 Streptosporangiaceae bacterium | reverse complement strand
CCCCCGAGCAGGTGGGCGCGGCCACCGCGGCCGCGCTGCGCGGCCGGAAGTCGGCCGTGTGGATTCCCGCCCCGCTGGGCGGGCTCGCCCTGGCCCTCCGGCTCATCCCGCGGCCGGCCTGGCGTCGTGTTTCGCGCTGACTCTGTCCCCGCCCGGGTAGATTCGGAAGCTGTGAGGGTGCTGGTCGCGGAAGATGACGAAAGCCTGGGCGCGGTCCTCGCGCGCGGGCTGCGGGAACAGGGCTATGTGGTGGACCTCGTCCCTGACGGGGAGACTGCGGCCTCCTACCTGCGCTTCTACCAGTACGAGGTGGCCGTGCTCGACTGGCGCATGCCGAAACTGTCCGGCCTGGACCTGGTGGAAAGGCTCCGCCGCGGCGGCACGGTCAACGGGTCCACGCCGGTGCTGATGCTGACCGCCCGGGATACCCCGGCGGACCGGATCGCCGGCCTGGACGCGGGCGCGGATGACTACCTGGTCAAGCCGTTCGACTTCGGTGAGCTGCTGGCCCGGCTCAGGGCGCTGCAACGCCGGCCGCCGGTCAGCCGGTCGCCCCGGATCAAGATCGGGGAACTCCTGTTCGACCCGGCCGCGCGGGAGGTGCTGATCCAGGGGCAGCGGCCCGCGCTGACCGGCACCGAACTCGGCATCCTGGAGTTCCTCATGCGACGTTCGCCGGGTGTCGCCGACCGTCGCTCGATCGCCCAGCATGTCTGGGACAACGAGGCTGACGCGTTCGGCTCGAATACCATCGACGTCCACCTCGCCCGGCTCCGTTCCAAGCTCGCCGGCGCCGGCGTGCGGATCGAGACCGTCCGCGGCGTCGGCTACCGCATCACCCCGATATGAGAGCCAGCACAGCATGAGAGCCAGCCCGGCGGCCAAGGTCGCCGCCGTCGCGACGGCGGCCATCGCCGGCGTCTACGTCATTGGCGTGATCGTGCTCAACCTGATGGTCGCCAGGCACATGACCGATTCGAACGATGCCCGCCTGGCCGGGCGCATCACCGCGGCCCAGCACGATCCCGCCGCGCTCAGCCAGCGAGTGACCCAGAGCGGCTCGGCTCCGGGGCCGAGGATCGAGGACATCGACGCCGACACGGCACCAGTATTCCTCTGGTCGGCGGACGCCCAGGGGCGGATCACCGGGCACAGCCCGGGGGCTCCCGTGCTGCCCTCGGGGCTGCTGACCGCGCACCCGCCCGGCGGCGGGCTCGCGGTCACGGCCAGCCTGGCCTCGGTAGGCCCGTTCCGGCTGAAGATGTCGCGTGACGGCAGCGGCTGGCTGGTCGCCGGCCAGAGCCTGTCCGGCGACACTCATGCCCAGCGTCTGCTGCTGTACGCCGAGATCATCGCCGGGCCGTTCCTGCTGCTCGCGATGTTCTTCGGCTCGCTGGTGGTGGGCCTGCGGGCGCTGGCCCCGGTCGAGCAGTCCCGGCGGCGCCAGCTCGAGTTCACCGCCGACGCCTCCCACGAACTGCGCACTCCGCTCAGCGTGATCAGGGCCGAAGCCGACGTGGCCCTGTCCGCGCCGCGGCAGGCCAGCGAGTACCGCGACGCGCTGATGCGGATCCAGGGCGAGAGCCAGCGGCTGCGGCAGCTCGTAGACGACATGCTGTGGCTGGCCAGGTTCGACTCCCGGCCGCCACCGCCCGGTGACGAGCCTGTCGACCTGGCCACGCTGGCGCAGGCCTGCGCCGACCGGTTCCGTGCCGTCGGTCCCGCGGTCAGCGCCGAGACCCCGGACGGTGCCGTGCTGATCAGCGCGCCGCCGGAGTGGATCGACCGGCTGGCCGGCGTCCTGGTCGACAACGCCTGCCGTTTCGCTGGCCCGGACGGACAGGTCCGGATCCAGGTCCACGCCCAGGGCAGCCGGGTCAGCCTGACCGTACAGGACAGCGGGCCCGGGATCCCGGAGGCCGACCGGCCGCGCCTGTTCGACCGGTTCCACCGGAGCACCGAGCCCGGCTCAGGTGCCGGCCTCGGGCTGGCCATCGGCGATTCAATTGTCCGCTCGACCGGCGGCCGCTGGCACATCGGCGACTCGCCGCTGGGCGGGGCGCTCATGTCGGTGTCCTGGCGGCATTCCCAGCCCCAACGAACTCCCACCTCCCGCCTAACCACCAGCACCCAATGACCAGTTTCATGATCGTGGCCAGTTCGTGGCAAATAACGCCCAAAACTGGCCAGGATCATGAAAGTCCGCGCGGGACCCCGGGCTAGCAGGGCAGGCGGACGACGGCACGCAGGCCGGGTTCGGCGTCGCTTAGCGACACCGAGCCGCCGTGGGCTTCGGCGGTGGACCGCACGATGGACAGGCCGAGGCCGGCGCCCTGTTCCCCGGTCCGGTTCCGCGCGTTGTCCAGGCGCGAGAACCGGCCGAAGGCCCGTTCGGTATCTTCGGCGGGGATACCT
>JBAUAY010000302.1:0-2112 GCA_049676235.1 Streptosporangiaceae bacterium | reverse complement strand
GGACGACCGGGGCAACCCGACGCACTCGTTCAAGGACCGGGTGGTGGCGGTGGCCCTGGCCGCCGCCACCGAGATGGGCTTCAAGGTGCTCGCCTGCCCGTCCACCGGCAACCTGGCCAACGCCGTGGCCGCCGCGGCCGCGCGGGCCGGCATCCGCTCCGTGGTGCTCGTGCCCGCCGACCTGGAGCTGGGCAAGATCATCACCACCTCGGTCTACGGCGGTACGTTCGTCACCGTGGACGGCAACTACGACGACGTGAACCGGCTGGCGTCCGAGCTCGCGGGCGAGCACCCGGACTGGGCCTTCGTCAACGTCAACGTCCGGCCGTACTACGCCGAGGGGTCCAAGACGCTCGCCTTCGAGATCGCTGAGCAGCTCGGCTGGCGGCTGCCCGAGCAGGTCGTGGTGCCGATCGCGTCGGGCGCGCAGCTGGTGAAGGTGGACAAGGGCTTCGGCGAGCTGACCTCGCTCGGCCTGGTACCACAGACGCCGTGGCGAGTGTTCGGCGCCCAGGCCACCGGATGCTCGCCGGTGTCCGCCGCCTTCGCGGCCGGGCACGACGTGGTGCGCCCGGTGCGGCCGTCCACCATCGCCAAGTCGCTGGCCATCGGCAACCCGGCCGACGGACCCTACGTGCTCGACGTGGTGCGCCGCACCGGCGGGGCGGTCGCCGACGTGAGCGACGACGAGGTCGTCGACTCGATCCGGCTGCTGGCCGGATGCGAGGGTATCTTCGGCGAGACCGCCGGTGGCGTCACCCTGGGCGTGCTGCGCAAGCTCCTCAAGGAAGGCCAGCTCGACCCGGAGGCGGAAACGGTAATCATCAACTCGGGCGACGGGCTGAAGACCCTCGATGCGGTCATCGGGGCGGTGGACGTGCCCGCCCCGATCAGGGCAACTCTCGAGGCATTCCAGGAGGCAATGTCGTGACAGTGCAGATTCGCATCCCCACCATCCTGCGGTCCTATACCGGCGGCGCGGCGGAGGTGACCGCCTCGGAAGGGACCCTCCGCGATGTCATCGCCGGCCTGGACGTCGCCTACCCGGGCCTGGGCGGCCGGATCATCGATGACGGCGGGAACCTGCGCAGGTTCGTCAACGTGTACGTGGGTGACGAGGACGTGCGGTTCGCGCAGGGACTCGACACGCAAGTCCCGGCCGGGGAGCGGATTTCCGTCATACCCGCGGTGGCGGGCGGGGCGCGGGGGTTATGACCGACGTGGGTCAGATGGCGTGATTGGTGGGTAAGTGGCGTCAGCCGGCCTCGGTACAAGGTAAGGTCAATTCCGGTCGCCGTCGGATGGGGACGGGGGTTCGTGCGTTTCGCGTACGCAGCCGTTCTCACCCGGTGCGATCGACGGGTTCCGCGGTGACAAGGGCGGGGCTCGAGGCCCTTGCGCAGTTAGGGAGTTGTTTGGAATGGCTCAGGGCACCGTCAAATGGTTTAACCCGGACAAGGGATACGGCTTCATCGCCGTCGACGGTGGCAAGGACGTTTTCGTCCACTTCTCAGCGATCCAGTCGGATGGCTATCGCACCCTCGAAGAGGGACAACGAGTCGAGTTCGAGATCACGCAAAGCGATCGGGGCGCCCAGGCCGACAAGGTTATCGTGGTCTCTTAAGTTCGCTCATGGCCCTGGGTTCGCTCGGGGTCGCAGATCTACCGTGTTCGACTGGCCGGCCCGGTCCCACTGGGGCCGGGCCGGCTGTGTTGGCCCCGGGGGGTGTGTGTTAGCCCCGGGGAACTGTGTTGGCCCCGGGGGCGACCCCCGGGCTCCCCCCGATCCTGGGGGACACCTTTTGCCCAGACCCCCCCTCGGCCCCTTCGGTCCCCCGGACGGCGGATCCCATCCGCCTTGATCCCGGGTGGCGTTTGCACTCTCACTATGAGAGTGCTAAACATGGTGCTGGCACTCTCCTTATGCGAGTGCCAGCATGATGGCGGGATCGGGCGATGAGGCACCCTCTCGCGGCAGGAAGGGACTGCCGTGCGGGATGCCGTCCGTCGCGGGCGTCGGCTCGATCCGCGCATACGCCACGGAGGACTGGAGCCTATGGCAGCGAAGATGATCGCGTTTGACGAGGACGCCAGGCGCGGCCTCGAGCGCGG
>JBAUAY010000301.1:0-5067 GCA_049676235.1 Streptosporangiaceae bacterium | reverse complement strand
CCGGCTTCCTGCGCGGGTGGGCCAGAGCCGAAGACACGGCGGATCCCGAGTCCGTCCCGCCCGCCGACGGCTTCGATGAGCTCTCCGAGCGCGAGCTGGCCGTGCTGCGGCTGCTGTCCTCGCGTCTTTCGCTTCGAGAGATCGGCAACGAGCTGTACGTATCGCTGAACACGATCAAGACCCACACCCGCAACGTCTACGCCAAGCTCCGCGTGGGCAGCCGCCAACAAGCCGTGATCCGGGCTCGCGAGCTCGGACTGCTCGGGCGCCCCAAGGCCGTCCGGCAGTCACATGCCGCTAAGTAAAAATCCCGAGTTCGCGGGCACCGCCACGCTGCCGGCCGGCATGATGGTGCCCACGCTCCCGATGCCGGTCATCGGCTCAGGCGGCCCGCCTCCTCGGACGGGAGCTACCGCCCGCGTATCTCCCCCGCCCTGGTGGCGGTGCTGCTGACCGGCCGTGGCTTCGCGCTGTCTGCGACGCTCAGTCACACCGGCACTGTCTACGCCTTCATCGGCAAGGCGCTTGGCCCGGGCACGGGATCTGCCACGACCTGGATGCCGCTCGGAACCCACATCGTCTGACAGCGCGGTCGGTGATCGCGGTGGAGGTCGTCTCGCTGCTGTTGGTCGCGGCGCTGATCGTGGTCATCTTCGCGCGGCTCGGCGCCGAAACGCTCCGGGCCACCAGCCCCGGCGCCTTGTGCAGTCACGCTTCCACGGGAAACGGGTGGCGGCGGTCGGGTTCGCGTGCACCTACGGCATCTTGCCGACGGCTTTGAGCCGTCGACCTCAGCTGGCGAGGAGACAATGTCGGCCCACCGAGGCGATCCCTCCGCTCTGTCAAAGCGACGGTGTTGTTCGGTACCGTCTTCTACGCGTTCAGCGTCGGCAGGCGCCTCGGTTCGGTACCCGCCCCCTCGGGCGCTTCGCGCGTCGACGGCACCACACGGGATCTTGCGCTCATCTACGTCGGCCCGCGATGACCGCCGGGCTCGACGTCGCGGCCATGCACAGCGCGCTTCCGGCTGCAGTGCTGCCCCTCGGCGGAGCCGTTGCGGCCTCTACATGCTCTATCGCAATCTGATTCCGGCTACGGTCCTGCCTTCCCTACATCACCCGGGGCTAGCTCGTGCTCGGGTTCACGGTCGCAGGCTCTAGGCCACCACTTCGTTAGCGCGTCAGCAAAAGGCCTCGCGGGCAGCCGAGTTCGCAGATCGGTCTTCCTCCGACAGATCACCCGGGTGAGCGGGCCCGGCTGGGTGATGACCGATCACCCAGCCCAAGGGCAAGGTGCTCACGTGATGGTGGAAAGCGGCCGCGCAGCGGACAGCATGATCATCAGCTCCCGGTCGGCGGCTGCTGACTCACCCGCGCACCCCGTTTGCCGGGGGTCTGACGTCAGCCGTCGCGCCCCGTGCACTCGGCAGCCACAGGCGTACAACGGTCAATCCACGGCTAACACTCGGGATCGCGCACCAGCCGATAGCGCTTGGTCAACATCCAAACAAGGAGAACGCATGAAAATCCCCACTCGTCACGGCATGGCCGGGACACGGGTAACCGCAATGCTGGGCGTGGCGGCACTCGCCGGCGCTGCCGCTCTCGCGATCGCAGGGCCGGCCGACGCCGCTACCGTGCCTCACGACTTTTCCGGGGGCGCCGGCCCTGTCGTCCTCGTGCAGACCGACAACACGGCGGGCAACCAGGTGGTCGTCTATGACCGGGCCGGTGACGGCACGCTGAGCCAGGCCGGCGCCTACGCAACCGGCGGGCTCGGCGGGCAGACAGCCGGATCCGCGGCCGACCATCTGTCCTCGCAGGGCTCGCTGGGCTACGACCGGCGGGACGGCCTGGTGGTTGCCGTGAACGCGGGCAGCAACACCGTGTCGGTGTTCGGAATCCGCGGGGACCGGCTTAGCCTGCACCAGGTCATCGGGTCGGGCGGCACCTTCCCCGTGAGCGTGGCGGTGCACGGCGACGTGGTTTACGTCCTGAACGCGGAGAACGGCGGATCTGTCCAGGGTTACCGGATCTCGTTCGGCCGGCTGTTCCCGATCCCGGGATCCAGCCGGCTGCTTGGCCTCGACCCGACGGCCACGCCGCAGTTCACGCACACCCCGGGCCAGGTCGCATTCTCTCCCGACGGCTCGCAGCTGATCGTGACCACCAAGGCCAATGGCAACGATATTGACGTCTTCGGCGTCGGCTTCGACGGCAGCCTGTCGGCGAGCCCAGTGGTCAACTCCGAGCCGGCCACGGTTCCCTTCGGCGTCACCTTCGACCCGGCCGGGCACCTCGTGGTCGCCGAGACCGGCATCAACGCAGTGGCAACCTACGCCCTGAACCCGGACGGGACTATGGCCCTGATCGACGCAGTCCCGACCGGCCAGGCCGCCACCTGCTGGGTCGCGTCCGACGGTAGCCTCCTATTCGCCTCCAACGCCGGAAGCGCCACCGAAAGCGGTTACTCCGTCAGCGTCGGCGGCCAGCTGACGCTGCTGGGCCAGACCGCCACCGACCCGGCGACCATCGACGCCTCGGCCACGCCCGGCGGCCAGTTCCTCTACGTGCAGACCGGCCCGGGGATCGTCGACGAGTTCGCCGTCGCCCGTGCCGGATCCCTGACCGAGATCGGCAGCGTTACCGTGCCCAACGGCAGCGGCGCCGAGGGAATCGTGGCCCTCTGACCATCACGGCCTACCAGGCGGGCGGGGTGCCACTGGTGAGTCGGCACCGCGCCCGCCTGAACCGACCGCAGGAAGCCCGCGACCGGGTCTGCGACTCAACCCCAACGACCACACAGCCGGGCTCACCCCAGCCAGCTGCGACGAATCAACGGGCGCGCCCATTGGCGCGCGGCCACTTCGCAGATTATGGGCACCTCATGGACCGAGAACGTCTGCCGATTGCCAGCGGGCCTGACCACGACCACGTGCCGCCGGGGGTAGGCGGACACGTCTACCCGGTAGCGGGCGGCAGCCACCACCCCACCCCCCGGCGAACCTTTTCGGGCAGGTCGAGGGGGGCACCGGCCGCCGCGAGATATTGCCCGTCATCGGTGCGGCTTCCTTATACCTGGCCGACGCTCGCAGGACGCCCGCTCGCCAAGCGGCCTCGACGACGGTCTCGGCCCGACGCGACGGTTAATGCAACACCACCCGGTGCTTTCGGCCATTTCCCCGTCCGTGACCCGCCTCCGGAGCGGCTGCTGATTGCCGAGCGGCTGCGCCGGCGCATGCGGATGAGGTTCGCCGACGAGTGGATCGCCGACAGTGAAGATGTTGAGGCGGGCGCCGTCGCGATCGACTCGAGGAAAGAGGAAATCCGTCAAGACCGTCGCCGACGACGTGGCGCCGCACCCGACGCTGCCGGAGGCTATCAAGGGCGCCGCTGGCGTCGCGCACGGCTGGGCGATCGATCTCCCAAACCAGACATGACGGCGACGATCAGCGCGTGCCATTGATCTGTTGACCGCCGTAACAGAGATGGCTTATCTCCAGGGAACGGAATTCTAAAGAAATGACTCTCACGGGCTCCGGTCGCGCTGGAAATCCAAGGCGGGTGCAGGTGCCAAGAAATGCGGCGACGAGTAGGCGGCTGAAAGTCGGGGCGTCTCGCGAGCGAATTCAAATACTCGATGCCCAGGCTGCGCGGCGAGCGAAACGCGAGAAGGCTGAGGTCAAGGAGAAGCGGCTCAGCACACCCGAGCGTATCTCCGGGTACACCGATGCCGTCTTCGCTGTAGTGATCACCATCACGGTACTGGAACTCCACCCGCCAGCGTCTGCCAGGATCGGGGCGCTGCTCAGCTTGTGGCCGACCGCCGTCAGCTATCTCGTCAGCTACGTATTCGTCGCTATCGTCTGGATAAACCATCACTTCTTGATGGGATACGTCAAGCAGACAACATTGCGCGTGATCTGGCTCAATTTCACGCACCTGTTCTTCGTATCATTGCTGCCTTTCGCCACGGCCTGGATAGCGGCGACTGAACTGGCCCGTGCACCGGTCGTCGTGTATACCGGCTTTTTCGTCGTCACCGACGGTGCCTACAACCTGTTCGAGCGCGAGGTACTGCGCAACTCGTCGGATTTTTCCTCTACCGAACTTAGAGCCAGCCGCCGACGGTCGCTAACCGCGCTGGCGCTGTTCGCCGCTGCGGCCCTGGTCGCTCTCATCCAGCCGACGGCCGGAATGGGATTCGCCGCCTTGGCGCTCCTGCTTCACTTGCGGCCCGACGCGGCCCGTAACGCACGCCTTATACTCCGACGCCAGGGTAAGACGCTCGGCTGAAGATGCAGGCGTGGTCGCTCGGGTTCCCGGACGTCCATGGTGGCTGGATCGTCCGATGCTGCATCGTGGGCCGGCCGCCCCACCCGGGCCCCGGCCGGGCGGACGGTGCTGAGGTGAACATCGCGGCCCGGCAACCCGGAGAGGATTTCTCCGGCGGCCGGATCGTCGGCGGCGATCGAGGTGCCGTCGGGCAAGGTGATGCGCGGCGACCGCTGATTCCAGTGCCCGGCGAAGGCCAGCAGCCCGCGCCAGAGCCTGGGGCGCTCGGCGGTGGCGACGTTGCCGGCGCTGCGCTCGATCACGGCGACTGCGGGGCCGCCCTCGAAGCGGGCCTCAGCGAGGGCGGCTGTTCGGAGGTCTTCGCCGAGCATGGACTTGACCGGGTAACGGCGCAACGCCGTGACTGCCGCGGTGTCAGTCATTCCCGCTCTTCTCTCTCATCAGCCTGCGGACCCCGTCGGCTGCCTGGCGCGCCGTCGGTGACGTGCCGAGGCCGGCTCTCCGTGTCGCTGCATATGCGTAATTCCGAGGCGTTAGTCCGAGAATTGCGGAGAGTCACCTGGTGTAGGCGCGATGAGCGGGCCTGGTCCGTATTGCGAAGCTGGGGAGCGCCCTCTAAAGGCCATCCCGTCGCCGGGTCACCGTGAGACGGGCTTGCCGACCGCGTCCCGGAAGGCATCCGTATCGATGTACTGCCGGAATTCGCGGATCGTCGTCCCGTCGAGCACCCACACGTGCGCGAAGGGCAGCGCCAGCGTCGCGCCAGTTCGCG
>JBAUAY010000300.1:0-4666 GCA_049676235.1 Streptosporangiaceae bacterium | reverse complement strand
TTGGCGCCGAGCGCCTGCTGGCGCGCCTGGGCTAGGTCGCGTTTGAGTTCCTCGCTGTCGTCGAGGGAACGGGCAAGTCGCTGCTCTAGGTCGCGGATCTGGCTGCGGCAGCGGGCGATGAACTCGTCCACCTGGCGGCGGCTGTACCCGCGCATCTGCATTTCGAAGGCGTCTTCGTGAACGAGGTTCGGCAGGAGATCACTGTTGTCATTCATGGCTTCCCGAGATCATGTGTGTCTAAGTAGGCGAGAACGGTGTCCGGAAGCTAGCGGCGCAAAAGCAGACGCCGGGCAGCCTAGGCAATCCGGCGGGACCGCTACCTCTGTAGTATGCGGGCTCCGGGCGGGGCGGACGGGGCGAATGCGTGCATGACTCTGATCTATGCCCACTGTGCGCGCAACCGGAACGCTCGAGTGTGCGTTTCTATACCCTTTCCTGCCCGAGTGAGCGATGTTATGGTTTATGAGATTTTTGAGTAGAGATGCGGGTGTGACGTTTGTGACGCGTATTACCGGATTGACGGCAACTGCGCCTCGGTTTGGCGGAATCGTTACCGCGTAGGTGGGTAAAACCGCACGTGAAGGTGGTAACGGAATGACCCTGATGGGTCATGCGGAGGAGCAGTGTCGACACGTAACCTGGGGCGCAAGCGATCGGGATTGCGATCAGCGCCGGAGGTGAGCACGATTCCCAGGCAGTTGGATCTTCGTGTCCACGACCGCGTCGCCCTTGATGAAATCGAACTCTACGCCGAGGTACTGAGCGCGGTAGCGACAACGGACCGGCCGCTGACGGCCGCGGAACTCGACGAAGCGCTGGGCATCGACGGCAGCTAGGTCCTCGCAAGGGGTCTGGGGGATGGGTCCCCCAGCCGCGGGGGTTCCGGGGGGTCGTCCCCCCGGGCTAGCACAGCCCCCGGGCTAACACAGCCCGGTACATGGCGTCGATCCTGGCGCGGGTGAATCCGAGGCGCTCGTACATCCTGATCGCGGGGATATTGTCCTCGTCGACGTAGAGCATCGCCTGGGCCACGCCGAGGTCGCGCAGGTGATGCAGCCCGGCCAGGGTGAGGGCCCGGCCGAGGCCGCTGCCCTGCTCGGCGGGATCGACTCCCACCACATAGACCTCCCCGATGCCCGGCGACAGCGGACCGTGCTCGCCGGGCGGATGCACCTTGGTCCAGTGGAAACCCGCCATCACGCCGTCTCTTTCCGCGATGAAGAAGCCGGCCGGGTCGAACCACGGCTCGCGCTCACGCAATTCCAGGTCGTGCCTGGACCAGCCGCCCTGTTCGGGGTGCTTGGCGAACGCCCGGCCGTTGAGGCTCAGCCACTCGTCCTCATCCTGGCCAGGGACGAAGGTGCGCAGCGTGCGGCCGGGCGGGAGCACCGGCTGGTCGAGCGGGCCGTGTAGCGGACGGCGCATCTGCCACAGGGCGCGGAAGCGCTCGAAACCCGTCACCCGGGCTAGCCCGGCGGCCGCGGGCAGGTCGCCATGCGCCCAGATCCGCAGCGTGTGCCCGCCCGCCGCGGCGGCAAGTTCACCGACCAGGGCCTGGCCGAGCCCCCGGCGCCGCCGGTCCGGGTGGATCACGAGCTCGCCGCTCACGTCTGATGCCGGATCGGGCGGCGGCGGGTCCAGGTAGGCGTAGCCCGCGATCTCGCCGTCGGCGGTGAGGATGAAATCACGGCCCGGTTTATGATCCGCGCTCGGCCCGGGATCTGGGTCGGAGCTGTCGTACCGCAGGTGCAGCATCACGTGCTCGGACACCGGCTCCACGCCGTCGGTCAGGCTCGCGGCCCGGATCAGGGCCAGGATGTCGGCGACCTGTGCGGCGCTGGCTACGGTGTTGGTGATCTGCCGTCCGGTCATCGGGCCGCGGTCGCGGCACGGGCGCCCAGGTCTGGCTTGCTCCTGGCGCGCTCGTCGCCTGCCGCCCTTTCGCCTGCCGTCCTTTCTGGCCGCTGGGCCCGTTCGGCGGCCTGGCCACGTTCGCCCTTGACCGGCACGAACCGGTAGCCGACGTTGCGCACGGTGCCGATCAGGGCCTCGTGCTCGGGGCCAAGCTTGGCCCGCAGTCGCCGGACGTGGACGTCAACCGTGCGCGTGCCGCCGAAGTAGTCGTAGCCCCAGACCTCCTGCAGCAGCTGCGCGCGGGTGAAAACCCGGCCCGGATGCTGGGCGAGGAACTTGAGCAGCTCGAATTCCTTGAAGGTGAGGTCGAGTACCCGGCCGCGCAGCCGGGCCGCGTAGGTGGCCTCGTCGATGGCCAGCTCGCCTGAGCGGATCTCGTCGGGCGCGTCGACCACCGCGGCGACGGCCCGGCGGCCGATGGCCAGCCTCACCCTGGCCTCGACCTCGGCCGGCCCGGCTGTGTGCAAGATCACGTCATCGACGCCCCACTCGGCGTTGACGGCGGCCAGACCGCCCTCGGTCACGATCGCAAAGAGCGGGCAGTCCAGGCCCGTTGTCTGCAATAGCCGGCAGATACTCTTCGCGTGCGCAAGTTCCCGCCGGGCGTCCATCAGCACCGCGTCGGCGGGCGGGGCCTCCACCAGGGCAGACGCGTCCGCTGGCAGCACGCGGACCGGGTGCAGCAGCAGCGCCAGAGCGGGCAACACTTCGGCGGACGGCTCGAGCACGCTGGTGATCAACAGCAGATCGCTCACTCGGCGGCACCTCCACTCGCTGGTGCGGTCGCACCTCACTACTTGTATAAACAGACAAGGACCCGGGGGCAACAGCGCCCGGGTCCGTTGTAGAGAAGGATATCCCAAATGGCCAAAGTAACAATCCAATACTGGGCCGCGGCCAGGGAGGCAGCGGGCGTTGACCTGGAATCGGTCGAGGCGAGGACGCTGGCGGAAGCGCTCGAGAAGATCGCGGCCCGCCGAGAGGATGACGGGCGGCTACGTTCGGTGCTCGCCAGGTCTTCCTTTCTGGTGGACGGCGCGTCGGCCGGCCGCAGCGTGGCCGCCGACCTGGTCCTTCAGGACGCGGCCGTCATCGAGGTGCTACCGCAGTTCGCCGGCGGCTGAGTACCGGAATGGGCAATCCGCGCGTATTGCGGCAGACTGGATGGATAACGCCCTAATGTGTCCGTATCAGCACGTTCCGAAGTCACATTCCAGCGGTGCCTCATGAGTCAGCACGGACCTCCCACCCCGCCGGGTCCCCCCGTTCCCGGGGCGGTGCCCGGCGATAGGGATCTTCCCGGCCAGTTGAACCGCCAGGCGCCGCCGGACGTACCTACTAGTGTGCCGAACGCGGGAACCGCGCCCCGCTCAGGGCGAGTGGCAGACGAGGCGTTTGTCAGGGCGCTGTATGCCGAACACGGCGGTGCCCTGCTTCGTTACGCACTCCACCTCACCGGCGGTGACAGGCAGCGGGCGGAGGACCTAGTGCAGGAAACGATAGTGCGGGCGTGGCGCCATCCCGAGGCGCTGGCCGACCGGCCGGCCAGGCCGTGGCTGTTCGCCGTCGCGCGCAACCTCGCGGTCGATTCCTACCGGGCCCGGCAGGCCAGGCCGCCGGAGACCGGCCAGGCGGCGCTGGAACTACTCCCTTCCGACGACGACGCCGACCGTACGCTCGAGTCCTGGGCCGTCGCGGACGCCCTGGCCTCGTTGCGGCCTGACCACCGGCGGGTGATCGTCGAGACTTACTACCGAGGGTGCTCGGTAGCCGAGGCCGCGGCTACGCTGGGCATACCGGCAGGTACTGTGAAATCTCGGACATTTTACGCATTGAAGGCGCTCAAGCTGGCGCTGCAGGAACGAGGGCTGGCGCCATGACGCAGACATGGGACTGCACTGACGCCAGGCTGTCGCTTGGCGTGTACGTGCTCGGCGCCATCGACCCGGCCGAGCGCGCGCTGGTCGACGCCCACCTGCTGACCTGCCGGGAGTGCCGGGACGAACTGGCCGGCCTGGCGGGCCTGCCCGCTCTCCTGGCCCGGGTCAATCCGGATGAGATCAGCCGGATCTGCGCTGATGACGCGGTTCGCACGGTCACCGACGACCGGCCGCCGACAGAGTTGATCGGTACGGTGCTCGACCTGGCCGAAGCGCGGCGGCGCCGGACCCGGTGGCGCTTCGTGGCAGCGGCGGCCGCCGTCGTGGCGATCGCGGGCGGCCTGTACGGGGGCTTGAGTTCCATCGGAGCGCAGACCGTGAAGGTCCCGCTCACGATCGGGGTCACTGACTGGGAAACCGTGCACACGACGAGCCCCGTCACCGGAGCGACCGCCTCCATCGCATATTCCGAGGAGCTGTGGGGCCATGCGTTCGAGGTGCTGGTCGATCGCATTCCGCTGGGGACCACGTGCCAGCTGTGGGTCGTCCATCCCGACGGGACGCGGACCCAGGTGGCGGCCTGGACGACGGCCCGTGACGAGGGCAAGGTCTGGTACGCAGGCTCGATGGCGAGTACCGCCGAGCCGATCAGCAGCTTCCAGATCACGGCGAACCACAAGGTGCTGCTGACCGCCGTGCCCACTTGAACGACGGCCCGCCCCGCAGCTGGGAATGGATGATGCCGTCCGTGTGCTGTGCATTGGCGTGACTAGCGGGTTGATCGCGCTCGCCGCGGCTCTGGTCGCGGCGAGTTTGCTCGGGCTGGCGCTGCGCCGCCGGGCCGGGCGGTTCCGCGCCGGGCCGGGCCTGGT
>JBAUAY010000299.1:0-6047 GCA_049676235.1 Streptosporangiaceae bacterium | reverse complement strand
GCCCCCGGGGGCCCGGTCAGCATCCGGCCGACCATCATGGCGATCAGCGGGAGCAGCACGAAGGCGGCCCCGGTGCCGATCCGGCCGCCCGCCACGGCGCCGGTGGCCACCGGAAGCAGCGCGTAGCTGGCCGCGATCCAGATCCTGGCCGCCAGGACGGACGTGAGGCGCCGGGTGGCGAGGAACGCCGTCACCCCGGCCGCGGGCACGCAGCCGAGCAGCAGCACGTCCGTGGCCAGCCAGGGCTTGCCCCCGAGCAGGGTGGCCAGGACAGCCATCACGCCGACGTAAGGCGGGGCACTCGCGGCTGAGCCGATGCCCGTGTCGTGGTAGCCCGCCAGGTACTCGTGCCACAGGTTGCCCGCGCCGCCCCAGGCCGGCGCCAGCGTCCCGCCCCCGAGCGTGGCCGAACCCGAGAGCACCGAGCCGGTCAGCGACCGCTCCGCGACCAGCGCGACCACGGCCAGGCCCGCGAAGAGCAGGACGCCGGGGCTGGTCAGCACGCGCCGGATGACCGAATCGGTGGTGGGCAGCGGCAAGTCGTCGCTCGGCTCGTCCACCACCGCGTGGTGCAACCCGCTGCTCTCGTAACCGGACCCGCGAGACAGCAGGCCCGCGGCTGATTCGGCGAGCCGGCTCAGCGTCCGGCCGCGCGGCAGCTGGCCGCGCAGGACCGCGTAGCCGTACTTGCGGTCGGCGGCGCGACGGCGGCGCTCGCGCCTGATCAGCAGCGGGTGCCGCAGCACCCAGGCCACCGCCCCGAGGTGAGCCGCCGCCTTGCCCTGCTGCTTGGTGACGAGGAAGTACGCCGCGCGCACCATGGATCCGGCCAGACCGCCGCCCACCACCGCGAGCATGGGCCAGAACGGCAGGTTGACCGCGAAGACATACAGCGCGCTGCGCCGGTCGAGCAGGCGCGGATGACCGCCGGTCGCGGGCGACTGGCGGATCTGCCTGGCCGAGAGCTCGCGGTGGAACACCACCGCGTCGGAGATCACCCGCACCTCGTAGCCGGCCGCGTGCGCCCGCCAGCAGAAGTCGATGTCGTCGCGGAACAGGGGCAGGTTGGCGTCGAAGCCGCCGAGCTCGTCCCAGACGTCGCGGCGGATCAGCATGCCGGCCGAACTGACCGCCAGCACGGCCCGGCTGCCGTCGTGCTGGCCCTGATCGATCTCGCCCGGCTCGACCCCGGTCAGGCGCCGCCCAGCCCGGTCGGTGGTGATGCCCGCCTCGCGCACCACGCGCCGGTCGGACAGATCTTTCAGCTTCGGGCCGAGGACCGCCACCGACTGGCTGCGGCTGGCCGCGCCGAGCAGCTGCTCGAGGGCGTCGGTGGCTGGCTCGCAGTCGTCGTGAAGTAGCCAAATCCACTCCGACCCCTGAATCCCCGGAGCCGGGGCGCCCTGAGATCCGGGCGCGGGCCTGCGGGCCGCGGAGTGCTGCAGAGCACGGGCGACGGCCGTACCGTAACCTGTGTCCGGCTCCATGCCGAAGACCGCGTCCTGGCCGAGCAACTCCGTCAGCGTCGCCCCGCTGCGGTCCTGGCTGCCGGTGTCCACCCCGACGACCCGCTGCACGGGATGCGTCTGCTCGCGCACCGCATGGACGAGTCCGGGCAGCATCCGCGCACCGTCGTGCGCGACGACCACGGCGGTGACGACGTGACGGAAGTGCGCTGCGTTCTGTGACAAGGGTCCTGTCTGGTGGCCTGGGCGACGGCGCCCCGCACGGCTACCCGCCCGGCAAGAGCGCGTGGACTACGTGAACGACAACCCCCAGCGCTCACGCAGGACTAAAGATACACAGCACGGACTCAAGCAGCGGGGTGAACGCGGGATGTCCGGCTGGGCCGTGCTGGCCTGGGGGGACGACCCGCCCAAACCCCCGCGAGGGCATGGCCCGGGGGACGACCCGCCCGGACCCCCCGAGGAGGGCACGACCCGGGGGCGAACCCCGAAACCCCCGCTATACGACCTGGTGCTTCAGGCGGCGCCGCTCGCGTTCTGACATGCCGCCCCAGATGCCGAACCGCTCGTCGTGCTCGAGTGCGTACTCCAGGCACTCGGCCCGGACCTCGCAGCTCCGGCACACCCGCTTGGCCTCCCGGGTCGATCCTCCCTTTTCCGGGAAGAACGCCTCCGGATCTGTCTGCGCGCACAGCGCCTGGTCCTGCCAGTCCAGCTCGTCATCCTCATCTGGACTGACGAAGACCTGCGCCAGCGGGACGATGACCTCAGTCACAGCGCATTCCTCCCTCCCACTCGGAGCCCCCCGGTCTCGCCCCCACTCCCCGGAGAACGAGAATCACATCAATGAAATTACACCCGCGTGTCTTGCTTCAAGTCAAGCGGTAAAGGTGATAGTGGCCGCCTCGTTGCCTGAGATACGAGATAAATTTCTCAGCGAATACAGAGGGATACGAAGTGTAATCATCGCTCGTGACGCACCGGTATCGGTGATCACTCTCGGCCAACGCGGCACTCGGGAACCAGGGAGCCGGAACGCAGCCGGGGATCCCGGCCGGACGGCAGGACGGACCGGATCACGGCCGGGCGGACCGGGCCTCATGAAGCCCGATGGAACCTGCCACACTTGACAGTTATGCGCATCACCGTGCTCGCGGGCGGCGTGGGCGCCGCCCGCTTCCTCCGCGGTCTGAAGCGAGCCGCGCCCGAAGCCGAGATCACCGTCATCGGGAACACCGGCGACGACATCACCCTGTTCGGCCTGCGGGTCTGCCCGGATCTGGACACCGTCATGTACACGCTGGGCGACGGCATCAACACCGAGCAGGGCTGGGGCCGGGCCGGGGAGACGTTCAGCATCCGGGCCGAGCTTGCCGCGTACGGCGCGAGCCCGGACTGGTTCACGCTCGGTGACCGGGACTTCGCCACCCACATCCTGCGCAGCCAGTTGCTGACGGCCGGCCAGCCGCTTTCCGCCGTCACCGAGGTGCTCTGCCGGCGGTGGCAGCCCGGGGTGCGGCTGCTGCCGATGTCCGATGACCCGGTCGAAACCCATGTCGTGCTCCAGGGCCCGGGCGAGCGGCGCGTGGTCCACTTCCAGGAGTGGTGGGTGCGGATGCGGGCCGAGACGCCCGCGGCGCAGATCATCGCGGTCGGCGCCGACGGCGCCGCCCCGGCTCCCGGCGTGTTCGACGCCATCGCCGCCGCCGACGTGGTCCTGTTCCCGCCGTCCAACCCGGTGGTCAGCATCGGGACCATCCTGGCTGTTCCCGGCATCAGGGCGGCGGTCGCGGCCAAGACCGTGGTGGGCGTGTCGCCCATCATCGGCGGCGCGCCGGTGCGTGGGATGGCCGACGCCTGCCTGGCCGCGATCGGGGTGGACACCTCGGCCGCGGCGGTCGGCGCGCACTACGGCCGTGAGCTGATCAACGGCTGGCTCGTCGACGATCAGGACAAGGCGGCCGCTGACGACCCGGCGCTGGCCGGGATCGAGGTCCGCGCCCTCCCGCTCTACATGCGCGACCTGCCCGCCACCGCGGCCATCGCCCGCGCGGCGCTGGACCTAGCCCAGGAGCTGAGGTAATGGCCGCTACGCCGGTCACCGTGCTGCCGGTCACCGGGCTGCCCGAGATCACGGCGGGCAGCGACCTGGCGGCGCTCATCGCCGAAGCCGCCGTGGACCTGCGCGAGGGCGACATCCTGGTCATCACCTCCAAGATCGTGAGCAAGGCGGAGGGCCGGGTGGTCGCCATCCCCCGGGACCGGGCCATCGAGGCGGAGACGGTGCGGGTGGTCGCCCGGCGCGGCGCCACCACCATCGCGCAGACCCGGCACGGCCTAGTCCTGGCGGCGGCCGGCGTGGATGAGTCCAACACCGCTCCGGGGACCGTCGTGTTGCTGCCCGAAGACCCGGACGAGTCCGCCCGACGGCTTCGCAAGGCGCTGCACCACCGCACCGGCCTGACCCCAAAAAGCCTCGGCGTGATCGTCACCGACACGATGGGCAGGCCGTGGCGAGCCGGGCAGACCGATAACGCCATCGGCGCGGCGGGCATCGTCCCAGTGCGGGACTACCGCGGGGAGGCCGACACGTTCGGCAACATCCTGGAGGTCACCGTCGCGGCCGTCGCCGACGAGATCGCCGGCGCCGCGGACCTGGTGAAGGGAAAGTCACGGCAGGTCCCTGTCGCGGTCGTGCGCGGGCTGACCGAGTTCGTCACCGAGCAGGACGGCCCGGGCGCACGGGCGCTGATCAGGCCGGCCGAGGAGGACATGTTCCGGCTCGGATCGGCGGACGTGCCACTGGCCCGCCGGACCATCAGGACGTTCACCAGCGAGCCGGTCGATGCCGCGGCGGTCCGCCGGGCCGTCGCCACCGCGCTGACCGCGCCCGCGCCGCATCACAGCGAGCCGTGGCGCTTCGTGATCCTGTCCTCGGCCGCGGCCCGCACGGCCCTGCTCGACGCGATGCGCGAGGCCTGGATCGCCGACCTGCGCCGCGACGGGTTCACGCAGGAGCAGATCGCCCGCCGGGTCCGGCGCGGGGAGCCGCTGCGGCAGGCGCCGCTGATCGTGGTGCCGTGCCTGGTCACCGACGCGGCGCACGACTATCCCGACGAGCGGCGTTCGGCCGCGGAGCAGGCCATGTTCATCGTCTCGATGGGCGCGGCGGTGCAGAACCTGCTCATCGCGCTCGCCGTCGACGGGCTCGGCTCCGCGTGGATCTCGAGCACGCTGTTCTGCCAGGACGTGGCCGCCCGCGCGATGGACCTGCCGACCGGATGGCGCCCCATGGGCGCCATCGCGGTCGGCCGCCCCGCCGAGCAGGCCAGGCCCCGCCCGCCGCGCGATCCCGGTGATTTTCTCCTCGACCGCTGACGCGCCTCAGCGGGCGTCAGCGGCCAGCACGGGCAACGGTGACCGCACCGACGCGCAGACACCGTCGCTGGCGGCCGCGGCGGCCTGCCGTTCCGCCGGGACCTCGCCGTAAGTGGTGGTGCGCTGGCGCATCGGGCGGCCCAGGGGTTCGGCGATCGCGCGGAGCTGGCTGATCGTCTTGTAGGAACCGTGATCCGCGCCGGCCATCCGGCTGATGGTCTCCTCCATGAGCGTTCCGCCGAGGTCGTTGACGCCGCCTCGCAGCACGTCGCGGCAGCCCTCGTCGCCCAGCTTGACCCAGGAGCACTGGATCGAGTCGATCGCCCCGTGCAGCATGAGGCGGGCCATCGCGTGCACCGCCCGGTTCTCCCGCCTTGTCGGCCCGGGCCGGGCCAGGCCCGCCAGGTAGATGGGGGCATTCTCATGGATGAACGGCAGCAGCACGAACTCGGTGAAGCCGCCGGTCCGCTCCTGGATCGACCGGATCACCCGCAGGTGGCCCACCCAGTGCGCGGGCGTGTCGACGTGCCCGTACATCATCGTGGCCGAGGTCGGCAGGCCGAGCTGGTGCGCCGTGCTGATCACCTCGATCCACATCGAGGCCGGCAGCTTGCCCTTGGTCAGCACCCAGCGCACGTCGTCGTCGAGGATCTCGGCCGCCGTCCCCGGCAGCGAGCTGACCCCCGCCTCCTTGGCCCGCACCAGCCACTCCCTGACCGGCAGGCCGGTGCGCGAGGCTCCGTTCATCACCTCCATCGGGGAGAACGCGTGCACGTGCAGGCCGGGCCGGCGCCGCTTGACCTCGGCGGCGATCTCGAAGTAGGCCGTGCCGGGCAGGTCGGGGTGGATACCGCCCTGCATGCACACCTCGGTGGCGCCGGCGTCCCACGCCTCGGCGGCGCGGTCGCCGATCTGCTGCAGCGACAGCGTGTACGCGTCGGCATCGGTCCGGCGCTGCGCGAACGCGCAGAACCGGCAGCCGGTATAGCAGACGTTGGTGAAGTTGATGTTGCGGGTGACCACGTAGGTGACGTCGTCGCCCATGGTCTCGCGGCGGAGCGCGTCGGCCAGGCCGGTTAGCGCCTCGAGATCGGGGCCGTCGGCGGAGAGCAGGGCGATGGCCTGGGCGTCGGTCAGGGCGGCGGGGTCGCGTTCGGCCTGCCGGAGGGCGGAGGCGATCTCCCCGGCGGACAGCACGGCCGG
>JBAUAY010000298.1:0-2445 GCA_049676235.1 Streptosporangiaceae bacterium | reverse complement strand
GCAGGAGGTGATCCCGCCGAAGACGTTCACGAAGACGCTGCGCACGCTGGGATCGCACAGCACGATCTCCAGGCCGTTCGCCATTACCTCGGCGGACGCCCCGCCGCCGATGTCGAGGAAGTTGGCGGGCCTGATCCCGCCGAGCGGCTGGCCCGCGTAAGCCACCACGTCCAGGGTGGACATCACCAGGCCCGCCCCGTTGCCGATGATGCCGACCTCGCCCTCGAGCTTGACGTAGTTGAGATGCTTCTCCCGCGCGCGGGCCTCGATCGGGTCGGTGTTGCTGATGTCGTCGAACCGGGCGTGCTGCTGGCGGAACGCGGCGTTGTCATCCAGCGTCACCTTGCCATCGACCGCGAGCACCGCGCCGTCCTCGGTCAGCGCCAGCGGGTTAACCTCGACCAGCGTGGCGTCCTCGTCAGCGAACATGGCCCACAGCCGCTCGGCCAGCCGGGCGGCGCCCTCGGCCGCCTGCGCCGGGATGCGCCCGGCCGCGATGATCTCGGCCGCCTGGGCGGTGTCCACGCCGGTCAGCGGCGACACCGGGATCCTCGCCACCGCCTCGGGGCTGCTGTGCGCGACCTCCTCGATCTCCATGCCGCCCTGGACGGTGCATATCGACAGGAACGTCCGGCCGGCCCGGTCGAGAAGGAACGACAGGTAGTACTCGGCCGCGATGTCGACCGCCTGGGCGATCAGCACCGTGTGCACGGTGTGGCCCTTGATGTCCATGCCGAGGATCTGGCTGGCCTTGGCGTAGGCCTCCTCCGGGCCGTTCGCCAGCTTCACACCGCCGGCCTTGCCCCGCCCGCCGGTCTTCACCTGCGCCTTCACCACGACAAGCGGATGGCCGCCCGCGGCGAACTCCGCGGCGATGTCCCGCGCTTCCTCGGCCGTCTGGGCGACCTTGCCCGACTGCACGGGGACGCCGTACTCGGCGAACAGTTCCTTCGCCTGATACTCAAACAGGTCCACTCTTAATCTCCACGATTTCTGCTGTTCATAAGCCTAATCATCCGATCAATCAAGATCCTGGCCGCCTAACTGGGAGCCTAACGGCCAGCTTTGGCCTCCGTCTGTCTTTGCTCCGCTATCGAACAGCGGGCCCAGCGCGATCGCAGCGGTACGCGTAACCAACCGGAGCTTGCTTCCTCGGTGCGGATGCCGCGCGTTCCGGCTGGCCTGGATCAGGATCATCCGGGCCAGCCTAACGCTCCGGGTCGACAGGCGCTTAACCAGCTGGCCAAGCGCCAAGTCCATAGGCCCCACGCTCTCGGCTGCTGCCCGCCTGACCCGGGGGCTGTGATCGTTGCTCCGGCGGTCTGGGGTCACTCGAGCATCTGGCGGGCGATGGATGGTGGCTGGCGGCCGGCGAGGATCCAGCCGGTGAGGGTAGCCGCCACGGGAACGCCGAGGACAGTGATGGCGAGGTAGAGGACGGGCACGCGGCTGAGATTGCCGAGGTCGCTGAGGTGCCCGGCGGCCAGCGCGAGGTAGGCGGTGACAGAGCCGAGCAGTGCGCCGAGCAGGGCCAGCGCTCCGGCGGTAGCGGCGGTGAGCGTACGCCGGGTGGTGCTAGTGGCTCCGGCGGCGGTGAGGGTGCGCAGGTCACCGGCGGCCTCGGTGCGGATCAGCGCGACGGTCATCGCGAGGACGCCAAGGGCGAGCAGGGCCCCGGCGGCCGTCGCTGCGGCGCTGATCGTGGCGAGTGAGGCCTGGCTGTTCCTGGCCTCAATGATCAGGCCCGCTTTCGCGGCCACGTCCCGTGCGGACGCGAGCTGCGCGGGGGTAAGAGGCTTGCCGGACTGGACGAGCCAGCCCGACTGTATCTGCGTCCAGCCGCGCCGATGCAGGCCGTCCAGGGTTATCAGCGAGGTGGGCTGGGAGGCGTAGGACGGGGCCTGGATCGGCTGGACGTGAGTAACGGTCGCAAAGGTGGAGGGTGTGGTGACTACGAGCTGCCCCGGGTGGGGGGTGAGGAAATCGGCGGCTGGGGTGATCGTGGCGGGGCTGATCCCGAGGTAGCGGAGTACGGCAGGCGTGGCGACATAGAGGGGGATCGTGCTGTAGGTCCCGCCCCGGCCGCCGGCGGCCGGGTTCTGCGGGGCGCCCAGGCTAGCTACCGGCTGTCCGGCCTGGCTGCCCTGCCCGCCGGGCTGCGGCTTGTCGGCCGGGTTGACGGGCATGTCGAGGGCGGTCACTTCGGAGTGAGGAAGTGGTCCGGCGATCTGGTGTACCGCGGCGGCCAGGACGCGCAGCTGGGCGGGTGTCCGGAGGGGGATAACGGGGCCATTCGGACCGTCTGGCTGGCCGGTCCAGACGAGGATCTGGGTGTCTGGCAGGTTGCCCGAGTTCGCGGCGGCCTTGTCGGCGGCTGAGCTGATGATGATCGCCGCGGTGATCCCGAGGGCGAGGCTGATCGCGGCCAGTGCTGCGCCGGAGCGG
>JBAUAY010000297.1:0-5548 GCA_049676235.1 Streptosporangiaceae bacterium | reverse complement strand
ACAAGGCGCTGTTCTCGCCGGCATTCCTGCGGAGCCGCAACGGTGTGGGTTGCAAATCGCCGGACCCGATTTTCATCCTGGGCCAGCCCGTGACCGAGCAGCAGGTGGTGGGTGGCCGCCGCCGCGGCGTCGGCGTCGCGCAGCCCGGGGGCGTGGTCGCCGTTGCGGTAACCGTTGGTCGAGACCACCTGCGGCTCGTTCAGCGTGATCCAGCGGGCGACCCGGTCGCCGAGCGCCTCGGCGGTGAGCGCGGCGTACTCGGCGAACCGTTCGGCCGTACCGCGGGCCGCCCAGCCGCCCTCGTTCTGGAGTTCCTGCGGCAGGTCCCAGTGGTAGAGCGTGGCGGTGGCCGCTATGCCGCGCTCGCCGAGTTCATCAAGCAGCGCGCGGTAGTAATCCAGGCCCCGCTGGTTGGCGGCGCCCCGGCCGCCGGGCTGGACTCGCGGCCAGGAGATGGAGAACCGGTAGGAGCTCAGGCCGAGGGAGGCTATCAGCGCGACGTCCTCGCGGTAACGGTGGTAGGAGTCGCAGGCGATGTCACCGGTGTCGCCGCCGTGTACCTTGCCCGGCGTGTGGCTGAAGGTGTCCCATACCGAGGGGCCTTTGCCGTCTGCATCCGCCGCTCCCTCGATCTGGTAGGCGGCCGTCGACGCTCCCCAGGTGAATCCTTCTGGGAAACCGAGGGCGCCTTCGTCACCTGTCGCCAGTTCCGTCATCAACCTCTCCTTATTACGACGTGGACACGAACCTTGACCGGCCCTGTGCTGAGGGTTAGTGTAAGCGCTTAGATTTCGGGTGTAAACGTTTACATATCGTTGATATGAACCCTCGATGTCGAGCTCATTGACCTGGTATCCGAGGAAACAGCAATGCCCTTGATCGGGAAAATGTGATAACCCTCTTCGATGTGGCACGCCTGGCCGGCGTCTCCACCGCGACGGTCTCGCGGGTGGTGCACGGCCAGGACCGGGTGCGCGAGGCCACCAGGATCCGGGTGCAGCAGGCCATCGAGGAGCTCGGCTATGTGCCCGACGGCGCCGCGCAGAGCCTGTCCCGCCGCCGCAAGGAAATCATCGGCATGGTCTGCGTCGAGCGACAGGCGCAGCAGTACGACATCGAGAATATGAACCTGCTGTTCTACGACGAGGTGCTGCGCGGCGTGGAGTCGCTGATCCGCGGCCGCGAATGGTCGCTGCTGATCACGTTCCTGCGCGGCGCGAACGACCCGGACTTCCCTCGCCTCGAGGTCTTCTCCGGCAAGGTGGACGGGATCGTGATCGGCGAGGGCATCGTGCCTTCGCCTTTCCTCGAGCGGCTAGCCATGCGAGTCCCCGTCGTGGTCATAGCGGGCACCCCGGACGAGTGGGCGGCCGACGTGGTGACGGCGGACAACCGGTCGGGCTCGGCCGCAATGGTCACCCACCTCATCCGTGATCACGGCAAGCGGCGCCTGTTCTGGGTAGACGGGCCGCCGAACTCTCCCGACTCCGGGGAGCGGCGCCTCGGCCTGGACCAGGTGCTCCGCGCGAACCCGCAGTGCGAGCTCGTCGGCTGGCACCAGGGGTTCTTCAGCGTGCAGAGCGGAGAGGAGGCCGGCGAGCGGCTGGTCGCCATGCCCCGCGAGGACCTGCCGGATGCGGTCGTGTCCGCCAACGACCAGATGGCCATCGGGGTCCTCAAGGCACTGACCCGGGCCGGGATCACCGTGCCTGACGAGGTAGCCCTGGTCGGCTTCGACGACATCTTCCCCGGCAGCCTGTGCGAGCCCCCGCTCACCACCGTGCATCAGCCGATGCGCATGCTGGGCGAACGCGCCTGCGCTCGCCTGCTCGACCGGATCGCCCACCCGGGCCTGGCCCCCACCGTGGAGTTGCTGCCGACCGAGCTCGTGCTGCGGTCGAGTTGCGGCTGCCCGCCCGGCACGGTGACTCGCCAGCCCGTCGAGACGCTGAAGCCCGCCCGGACCCGTTCGGCCGCCATGACGGGTGGCCGGGGTACCCGCCAGGACGGTCCCAAGGCCTCCCGGCTTGCCCGGCAAGCAGCGAAGGCCTAGGAGGCGCCATGTCATTCATCGTCCGCCGGCTGATCTTCTACGTCGTCGCGGCCTGGGTGGCGCTCACCATCAACTTCATCATCCCGCGCCTGGTGCCGGGGAACGCGGTCGAGAGCATCATGTCGAAGTTCCCCAACCTGCAGCCCGCGGCCTATCGCGCGATCGAGGCGATGCTCGGCGTGGGGCATCCGGGCTCGATCTGGCATCAGTACTGGGCCTATCTCGTCGACGTGTTCCACTTCAACCTCGGTACCAGCTCCAGCGAATATCCCGCCCAGGTCTCCACCCTGCTCGGTGAGGCCCTGCCCTGGACGATCATCCTCGTAGGCACCGCGACCGTGATTGCCTTCCTGGTGGGTACCGCCCTCGGCATCGCGGCCGGCTGGCGGCACGGCGGAGGTCTGGACCGCGTGCTGCCCGGGCTCATGTTCCTGCAGGCGATTCCCTACTTCTTCTTCGCGCTGATCCTGCTCGAATTGTTCGCTGTCAAGGTCCATGTCTTCCCGCTCGGCCAGGGCTACGGCCAGGGCCTGATCCCCGGGTGGCACTGGGACTTCATCAGCAGCGCCGTCTACCACTCGCTGCTCCCGGCACTCACCATCGTGCTCACGTCGATAGCCGGCTGGATGCTGCAGATGCGCAACGTCATGATCACGACCATCGGCGAGGACTACGTGGTCGCCGCCCAGGCCAAGGGCCTGCACAACCGCAGGGTCGTGTTCACCTACGCCGCGCGCAACGCGATCCTGCCGCAGCTGCAGGGCTTCGGCCTGGCGATCGGCTTCGTGGTATCCGGCGCCCTGGTCATGGAGATCGTCTTCTCCTACCCGGGGATCGGCCTGCTGCTGGTCAACGCGGTCACCTCGAACGACTACGCGCTGACACAGGGCATCTTCCTGGTGATCACCTTCACTGTCCTGCTCGCCAACCTGATCGTCGACTTCATCATCGTGTTCGTCGATCCCCGCGCCCGAGCACGGGAGGCCACAGGATGACTGTCGCACCGGTCATCAGCACCGAACTCACCGCCGTCAACCAGGAAGCCGCCCGGCCCGGCTGGTGGCGCCGGATGCCGACCAAGGCCAAGGTGGGCGTCGTCCTGTTCGGCCTCTTCGTGCTCACGGCCATCATCGGGCCGCTTGTCACCCCGTACGATCCCTCGTACGAGAACCCCTCGCCCGGCGCGTCGATGAACGCGCCCAGCGCGGCGCATCTGCTCGGCACCACGCAGAGCGGGCAAGACGTGCTGTCCCAGCTCCTGGTCGGGATCCGCCTCACCCTGGAGCTCGGGATCATCGTCGGCGTGGTGGCCACGGCGCTCGCCGTGATCGTGGGCGTCACGGCCGCCTTCCTCGGCGGCTTCTGGGACGAACTGCTGTCGCTGGTCACCAACGTGTTCCTGGTGATCCCGGCGCTGCCCCTGCTCATCGTCCTGCTCGGCTACTTCCCGAATAGGGGAGAGGCGCCGACCATCCTCGTGCTCAGCCTGCTGGGCTGGCCGTGGGGGGCTCGGGTGATCCGGGCCCAGACCCTGGCCATCCGCAACCGCGACTTCGTGGCCGCGTCACGGGAGACCGGGGAGACGAACTTGCGGATCATCGCCTTCGAGATCGTCCCCAACGAGGTGAGCCTGATCGCGGCGAGCTTCGTGAACACCGTGCTGTACGCCATCGGGGCCTCCGTCGCCCTCGCCTTCATCGGGGTCGCCGACCTGAACAGCTGGAGCCTGGGTACCATGCTCTACTGGGCCCAGAGTCAGCAGGCACTGCAGCTCGGGGCCTGGTGGTGGTTCGTGCCACCGGGCCTGGCGGTGGCGCTCATGGGCACCGCCCTGGTGCTGCTGAACACGGGCATCGACGAGCTCGGCAACCCCCGCCTGCGCGACGCGAGCAGTGCCAGCAGGATCGCCGGGCGTTGGCTCAAGCCCGCGGACCCCACACCCGTGCTGAGCGATATCTCACAGCGCCGCAACGGGCTCGCCGGATTCCTGCACTCCTTCTCACGGAGCTCGCTGGTCGACCAGGCTGAGGCGGGTGAGGGCCGATGAGCGCGGACCCAGCGGCCGGCCGCGCCGCCGGCCGGGCCCTTGACCGGGCAACTCACCGCGCCACCAGCGCGGCGGCCGGTCCCGCAGCCGACTCATCCCTGGCCGACGCCGCCGCCCCAAGCTCGAGCCCCGTACTCGACATCCGCGACCTGTCGGTTGTGTACCGCACCCCGGCCGGCGATGTGCGCGCCGTGGACCACGTGAACCTCGCCCTGGGGGCCAACGAGGTCGTCGGCTTGGCCGGCGAGAGCGGGTCGGGCAAGTCGACGCTGGCCTACGGCGCCTGCCGCCTGCTGCGCGCCCCCGCCCTCGTCACGAACGGCAGCGTCACCTACTTCGGCCGCCGAGTGTCCAGGCCTGCCGACATACTGAAAATGCGGCCGGATGAGCTGCGCCGGCTGCGCTGGCGCGAGATCGCCATCGTCTTCCAGAGTGCGATGAACGCGCTCAACCCGGTGCTCAACGTCCGCGACCAGCTGCTCGACGTCATCCACGCCCACCTGAAGATGCCGCGGGACGAAGCCCGCGACAGGGCCGCATCCTTGCTCGACCTCGTCGGCATCCCGCGGTCCCGACTGCGCAGCTATCCTCACGAGCTGTCCGGCGGCATGCGCCAGCGGGTGATGATCGCCATGGCGCTGGCCGCCGAACCGGAGATCATCATCATGGACGAGCCGACCACCGCGCTCGACGTGGTGGTGCAGCGGGACATCCTGGCCCAGATCATCGAGCTCAAAGACCGCCTGGGTTTCTCAATACTGTTCATCACCCACGACCTCTCGCTCCTGCTCGAACTGGCCGACCGGGTCGCCGTGATGTACGCCGGCCAGTTTGTCGAGATCGCCACCTCGGACGAGGTCCACCGCGAGGCCGCCCACCCCTACACCAAGGGCCTGCTCAACTCGTTCCCGTCGCTGCGCGGACCCCGCCGCGAGCTGGTCGGCATCCCGGGCTCGCCGCCTGATTTGCGTAACCCGCCCCCCGGCTGCCCGTTCGTGCCCCGCTGCGTATACGCCAGGCCAGAGTGCCAGGACGTGGACATGCGGCTGCTGCCGGTCGCCACGTCCCCGGATCCGGACCACGTGACGGCCTGCCCGTTCGTCCTCCCGGACACTCCGGTGCCGCCGCCCGTGCCGTCCGCGGCCTCCGGGCGCCCAGCCGGGGAGCTGGGAACATGAGCGAACAGACCCTGACGTCCGCGGCCGCGGCACGCGGGCCGCTCGCCATGGAGGCGATCTCGCTCAGCAAGGACTTCCGGATCGGCCGCGGCCACACGCTGCACGCGGTGCGCGACGTCTCCTTCAACCTGTACCGCGGCGCTGTCGTCGCGCTCGTCGGTGAGAGCGGTTCGGGCAAGTCCACCGCGGCCAGGCTCCTGGCCGGGCAGGAACGGCTCACCTCCGGCGCGATCCGGCTGGACGGCAGGCAGGTGGAGGTGTCCAGCCGTG